>CALMVK010000016.1 GCA_937873145.1 uncultured Granulicella sp.
CTTCATAACGTATCACCCTCAAGCCGATGCGAAGCAGCGTGTCCTTTCTTTTGGTCGCCACGGCTCCCGATGGAAGGCTCCAGACCCAGCAAGGCCGCCTCCGAAGAGCGGCTTAGCTGGTTTTCACCTCCCGCTCAAGGGCCGGTGTAGGCTACCTTCGTGTCGATGGTTTTGAGCTTCAAGTCATCGTCGAAATGGAACTGGAACGAGAGCGACTGGCTTGCAAAGGTGGTGCTGCCATCGAGCTTACGCATAATTGCGTAGGCCGTTTTCGATGCCGAGTTGAAGCTGAACTCCATCTTACGATTTTGCAGGTAGGCCTCCACTGTAGCCACGGATGACCCCGGCGGCAGTGATGCACGAACATCCCTCTCAAGAGCTTCTGCATTCATCGGATGGGCCTCGTTGGTCGCGACGGCCTCCCGTTTCGACCGATGGATGAACATTGAAGACAGGAAAACAACAACGCATATGCCAAGTGCAAGACTCAGTACCGCGGTCGATTTAGTCATAGCTCCGCCTCTCAGGTTCATTTACGGGTGCGGTTGGGCTGAGGTGGTGTAAGCGGTGGCAGCGGGTTCACGTTGACGGGAAGAGTAGTGCCAGAGCCTGGTGCCAAGACAGGTGCTTTAGGAACGGGTACGCCCAGAGATTTGCCAGCCCCAGCGGCGTACGCGTTGCTGTTCGTCGTGAAGGGATTGTAGGAGATGTTTGCCCCGTTCACAGCGCCCGTGTATTTCGAAAGTTGGTCGATGTAACCAGCAGCAGGCAGATCGTTTTGGATCAACGTTTGCGACGCGGCGGGGCTAGTCTCGTAAGCTACGGTGCCTGGAACATAGTCTCCGCTTTGTGCAGTCAGATTGCCGTATGGCCCACCGCCGCCCGGACTAGTACCCGGTCTAGAGGAGTTTGAAGACCCAGACGAATTAGATCCTGAAGATCCCGACGATCCGCTGCTGGCACCGCCAGTGCCGGACGACGAGGCTGAACTTCCGGCTCCGCAGTCCCACGACCAGCGCGGAAATAGGTCTGATGACCGTTAGTGTCAGTGACCACGATGTACGAATGTGTGTATCCAGGGCCGATATAGGTATAACTAATCTCGACAGTTGCGTGCCCGTCATCGTCGAACCGGGACAAAGGATTGTTGCCAACGTAACTGTACAGATTCAATGACTGCGGGTTGTCGAGTTTCGAATATGGGATGGCCTCCGGCTTCGCTGACCAATCAGGACTCATCCACTTTCCCATGTTGCTGGCGTAGTACCTGGCTCCGAAGTAGTCGAGTCCTGATTCTGTGTCTCTTTCTTTGCCGGTGAAGTGGTTTTCAGTTGGGCCTGAGAGCGACCCTCCCGTGCAATAGAGTTGATCTCCGAAAGGCAGGTTCAGGCATGACTGTTCAGGAAAGCCAGCTGAATCGGTTTGAACTCTCCGTGAGCCGAGCGCGTCATTCAGGTAGAAGTGCAAGCCCGCATTATCGTAAGTAGCGATCAGTGCGCCGTTTGCCGTAACGTTGGTATGCTGCCATCCCGGGACCGAGCCAACCGAGACTTCTGTCATTTGACCGCCGGCCTGGTCCAGCACGTATTCCGTCGTCGGAGTATAACCATTTACCGTGAGGTCGCAACTCATCGAGGTAAGAATGCCCTTGCCGATGCGGTTTCCGTCCGCGTCGTATTGGTACCCGCTCATGCCGTCCGGGCCATGCACGGCACAAACCCGCCCTTCGGCGTCGTACATATATGCAGTATGACCATCATTTGTGATGTCACCCGCAGAATCGTAGGTGACGGAAGCAGCCGAGGACGTGGAACTGATCTGATTGTTACTGGAATAAGAAGCTGCTGTGTCGACCAGCGACGCACCTGAAGCGGCCTGGCAAACTTGGCCCATCGCATTCACGAATGGCTGATTGGAGAAGGATTGATGAGTCCGATTGCCGAAACTGTCATAACTCCAGCAGGCGTACTGACCGGAGTAAGGACCGCTACCGGCCGCAACCTGCGCGTTTGCAAGGCGATTTAGGCTATCGTATCCATAAGCCCACATTCCCATGGCTGAATCGGCGATACCAGTAACGTTGTTGGTCGTGTCGTAGACCTCCGCCAAGCTGTAGACACTGACCGGGACAGCATCCACAGCTGAGTTAATCACACCACTGCTGGGACTGAAAGAAGTGTTGGTGCTAAACGTTAAACTGTAGGGATAGCTGAAAGTACCGGGCGTTTGCTTAGCCTGGAGAAATAGTTGCGTGCCCTGCGCGGTCACCGTGACCAAAGACGAGGTTGCGGTTAAGGTGAGGTCCTGTGCTATGGTCGCGCCATTGGAGCCTGCTCCATACTTACTCGTTGCGATCGTCTGTCCGTTGACTGTGAGTATTGCGGTGCCTCGGTCTGCTCCCGTTGGCGGCACTGAACCGAATCCCGATGGGGCAAATGTAAAAGACGTTGACGGACCGGCAATGTTAACGGGGCCGAACTGCAATCCATTCACAAGCTGAAAGGTAATAACGGAAGGATCCTGGTTGCTGTTCGCTCCGGCCTTCGCATACAGTCCTGTTGCAATGTAATCTCGGGAGAATAATGCGGCGAGCCCTGACGCCAAAGACGCCGGGCTTGAGAACTGTCCGTACGAGACCGTCTCGACATACCCATTGAAGTCTACGGTCAGATTCCCGCTGTCCCAAGTGCTGTTGAGAGTGCTTTCTCCGCCACCCACAGCCAAAGTGGCCGTTGGGTGAGAAGGTAATGCCTGCGTGAATCCTTTCATTCCCATTACCATCATCAGCAACAGAGGAACGATCTTTCGTGCCTTTCGCATCATAACGATCTCCGGAACGGGGTCTGCTAGTGCGTTTGGTCTGTGCCGTTGATAGTGATCGTGGCTACTCCAGGTGTTCCACTCACTTGGTTGCCATAATCCAGTTCACAGTTCAAGCGCAGACGAACATCGTAGGATCGCTGCAGCACTAAACCCGTGCCCAACGTCGCATACATCAGTTTGCCTGCCGCGTTATAACCCGGAGGGTTCATAAGAGGAGCGACCTGCCGGAGCGTTACGGCAAGTACAAGAGCGTCCACATGCGCTTCAT
>CALMVK010000017.1 GCA_937873145.1 uncultured Granulicella sp.
GGCGGGTGCTGGTGAACGGAGGGAGCGCGGAGGGGGAGGGTGTGGAGGCCGTTACGGCGGCGTCGGGAGCGCAGGCGGTGCAGTGCGACCTGGAGCAGTTGATTGCGTTGAGCCGGCGGGCTGCGCTGGTCGTGGGCGGGGATACGGGCCCGGTGCATTTGGCGGCGGCAATGGGTCAGCCGGTGGTGGCGCTGTTTGGGCCAACGGACCCGCTGCGCAACGGTCCGACGTTTCCGGGCGCGTGGGTGCGGGTGCTGCGGCACGCGAGCAGCGTGACAGATTACCGACGGCATACGGAGACGGAGGCCGGGCTCGATAGAATCGGAGTGGATGAGGTGCTGGCGGCGGCGCTCGGGCTTCTGGACGGATTGGAGCAAATGGACTGATGGTGGAGAGAAACATGCAGCGACAAAGACAGAAGCAAATCCCAAACGGGGTGACAACCAAAAAGCAAGACAAGAACACAGCAATAGCTAATCAGCTCTAGGGAGACTCTGATTAAGTTCTGTGGCGGCAGTGAAAACGCAGATTCCCTGCGGGAATGACAACAAAGAAACGTTGAGACGGGCTAAATCAGAGGATCCCTAGAGAGACAGAAATGGAACGGCACGATGGCTGAGGGTACGAGCTGGCGACGGGTGGCAAAGCGCATCCGGGTTCCGATGGGATTTGCGTTTACGGCGCTGTTTTTGTTTCTGGCGCGGCCAAGCGGGAAGACAATGCTGTGGAGCCTGCTGCTGGTGCTTCCGGGACTTTGGCTGCGCGGCTATGCGGCTGGGTATGTGCGTAAAAATGCGGAGCTGACGACCTCCGGGCCGTATGCCTATACGCGCAATCCGCTGTATCTGGGGTCGATGCTGATTGCGTTCGGATTTGGTGCGGCGTCGGCGAGTGGGTGGCTGGTGGGGTGCCTGGCAGTGCTGTTCGCGGCGATTTACGTTCCGACGATCCAGGGTGAAGAGGAGTATCTGCGGGGCCACTTTGTGGAGTTTGACCGATATGCGGCCGAGGTGCCGCGCCTTTTGCCGAGGCTGCGCGCGGCGGTGTCCTCGCAGGTGCGCGGAAGCTTTTCGCAAGCGCTCTATCTGCATCATCGCGAGTACAATTCCCTGATAGGGGCAGGAGCGGTTTACCTTGCGCTGGCTTTGCGGCTCCTGGTGGAGCGTCACGCCGTCCGCTGAGCCGTGCTTCCTTTGTACCAACCCGAAGAGAACGTTCGGGAGCTCAGATGCAGGTGACGGACTTTGCCCCAGCGCGGAACGCGGATTGCTTTTCTCCTCTCGGCCCTCTCATGTTTGCTCAGTCTTCCGTCGCCCGCGCAGGCGCAGATTCTTGGATTGGGCAAGCCGGCGCCTCCGGTGGTGATTCCGACGCTGCCGCCGCCTGAGCCTGGGTACGTGTTTCCAGCCCGGCAGACGCTGACGTTTTCGGTGGACTGGCGGGTGTTCACGGCGGGTACAGCGGTCTTCCATCTGGAGCAGCAGGGACCGGTCGAAACGGTCACCGCGACGGCGGATACGGTCGGCAATGTGAATATGATCTTTCCTGTGCTCGATCGGTTCGAGGGCGGGTTCGATACCAGGACGGGCTGCTCGGTGGGCTTCAAGAAGCAGATGCAGGAGGGTCGGCGCAAGGTGAGCGGCGACCTGACGTTCAACTACGGTACGGGCAAGCAAAGCGAGGTGAACCGGAACCTGGTCAAGGGAACGACGACGACTCAGCAGGCGTCGATTCCGGCGTGCGTGGCGGATTCGCTGTCGGCGATTTTTTATGTAGCTTCGCGGCCGCTGGTGGTTGGGCAGCAGGTGCGGTTTCCCCTGGCGGACTCGATGCGGACCGTGACCGTGGCGATGAAGGTGGAAGGCAAGGAAGAGATCAAGACGCCGGCGGGCACGTTTCAGACGATCCGGGTGCAGCCGACGGCAGACGAGGGCATCGTGAAGAATCGCGGCAACATTTGGATCTGGTACACGGACGATGCGCGGCACTTGCCGGTGCAGATTCGGGCGCGGCTGTTCTGGGGAACGATTACGTTCCATCTGCAGTCGTATGAGGCCAAGTAGATGAGCGAGATGCAGCAGGATCTGGAGGAGCATCGGCTGGTCGAGGTTGGGCGATTTCGCGATCCGGTGGAGGCACAGATGGCCAAGGGCATGCTCGAGTCGGTGGGGATCGAGTGTTTTCTGCAAGGCGCGAACGCCAACGCGCTTTACCCGCTGGCGCTGCGGGTGCGTTTGCAGGTGCGCGGACGCGATGAGTCGGAGGCGGTGCAACTGCTGATGGAGGCGGAGTTGGGGGTAGCGGGTGAGTGAACGGCCGAAGGCGGTGCTGTGTCTTTCAGGCGGCATGGACTCCTGCGTGTGCGCGGCGCTGGCGGCAAAGACACACGAGGTGTATGCGCTGCACTTCAGCTACGGACAGCGGACCGAGGCGCGTGAGCTGCAGTCTGCGGAGGCGATCGCGAAGCTGACCGGCGCCGAGCAGGTGCTGCACCTGAAGATCGATCTGTTTCGGAGGATTGGCGGGTCGGCGCTGACGGATACGGCCATTGCGATTCCGCGGGCCGAGGCCGAGACGATCGGCAGCGAGATTCCGGTGACGTACGTGCCGTTTCGCAATGCACATTTTCTTTCGGCCGCGGTGAGCTGGGCGGAGGTGCTGGGTGCCAAGACCGTGCTGATCGGCGCGGTCGAGCAGGATAGCTCCGGCTATCCGGACTGCCGGCCGGCGTACTACGACGCGTTCAACGCGTTGATCCGCACGGGAACCAAAGAAGGCGACATCCGGGTGGAGACGCCGTTGATTCGCATGCGTAAGAGCGAGATTGTGCGATTGGGAGTTGAACTAGGCGCACCGTTCCATGTAAGTTGGTCATGCTATGCCAGCGAGCAGGAAGCATGCGGCGTGTGCGATAGTTGCGTGTTGCGGTTGAGAGCGTTTCGCGAGGCCGGAGCGATGGACCCGGTGGCGTATGCAGATCAGAGCGCGGCAGAGTAAACGTACACTTTCCAGGCAGCATGAGGCATCGCGCGACATCAGCGCTTAGGGGAGATTGAAGTGAAAAGATTTGTAGGAACAGTTCGGTTGCTGGCGCTTTCTGCCGCAGCCTCGGCAACTCTGCTGCAGGGCTCTACGGCGTGGGCGCAACCTCCGGCGGCGACTGTGCATGGGCACGTCACCAATCCGGCTGGAGCGGCGCTGAAGTCAGGCGACGTGAAGCTGACGACAGACAAGGGCGCGGAGAAGGATCGCACGTACAAGTTCGACTTTACGGTCGATGCGAATGGCGACTACAAGGGCGCGAATGTGACCCCGGGCGACTACCTGATGGTGGTGATGGCCGATGGAAAGACGATCGACTTTCAGCAGGTGACGTTGAAGGCTGGCCAGGACGCGACGGTCGACTTCGACATGACGCGTGCGGAGTATATGAAGAGCATGTCTCCGGAAGACCGGGCGAAGCTTGAAGAGTACAAGAAGAAAAATGCGTCGATCACGGCGGACAATGCCAAGATTGCGAACATCAACAAGACGTTGGCGCAGGCGCGGGCGGACGAAAAGAACGGCAAGGCGGACGACGCGGTCAAGGCGCTCTCTGAGCTAACGCAGCAGAAGCCCGATGAGCCTGTACTGTGGGCGAGCCTGGGTGAGGCGCAGCTAGCCTCCGCGGATGCAGCGGCGGCAGCGGCCAAGGCGGCAAAGACCTCCCCGACCGACCCGGCGATTGTGCAGAAGTACAGCGATTCGGCCGCCTCGTACCAGAAGGCGATCGACCTGAACGCAAACGCGAAGAAGCCGAGCCCGGAGAACCTGGCGGCAGCGTACTTGAATGAAGGCCAGGCTCTGGCGAAGTCTGGGAAGCTGACCGAGGCGGCGACGGCGTACGAGAATTCGGCCAAGACACTGCCTTCGAGCGCGGGCTCCGCGTACAACAATGAGGCGGCAATCTTCTTCAATGCAGGCAAGCTGGATGAGGCGGGCGCGGCGGCGGACAAGGCGATCCAGGCGGACCCGAAGCGCCCGGACCCGTACTACATCAAGGGCCAGTCGCTGATTCCGAAGGCGACGCTGGACCCCAAGACGAACAAGTTCATTCTGCCCCCGGGCTGCCTGGAGGCCTACCAGGAGTATCTGGAGCTGGCGCCGACGGGCAAGTTTGCGCCTGAGGTGAAGGACTTGTTGAACAACCTGGGACAGCCGGTAAAGAACACGTTCAAGGCAGGCAAGAAGTAGGCGTGACTGGATAGCAACGGCCCTGGGCAGAGATGCCTGGGGCCTTTTGCTTTGTAGAGGAGACAAACGATGGGATCGGCAGCGGGGAAAGTGATGGACTTTGAGCAGGCACTCGCAACTGTGCTGGGGGAGGCGCGGGCGAAGGCCGAGGTGACGCGGGTGACGCTGCTGGAGGCGGCCGGGCGGGTGCTGGCAGAGGACGTGCAGGCGGACCGGGACCAGCCTCCGTTTGCCCGGGCGACTCGGGATGGGTTTGCGGTGCGGGCGGCGGAGTGGAGTACGGGCGCCAAGGTAGATGTGGTGGGGCAGGTGCGGGCCGGCGAGCGGTGGAGCGGGAGTGCGGTGCGGGATGGGCAGGCGCTGGAGATTATGACCGGGGCTCCCCTGCCGGAGGGCGCGGATGCAGTGGCCATGGTGGAGCATGTGGAGCGCGGGCCGGGATGGGTGCAGGCGGTCGATGGGCGGAGCTTGAGCGTGGGAGAAAACGTGGTCGCGCGTGGAAGCGAGGCGCGGGCCGGGCAGGTGGTGGTCGCGGCTGGAACGCGGGTAGGGGCGGCGGAGATTGCGCTGGCAGCGACGTGCGGGCTGGCGGAGGTGGCGGTTTTTGCGCGGCCCAGGGTGGCCATCGTGGCGACGGGAGATGAGCTGGTGGAGGTAGCGGAGGAGCCGGAGGCGCAGCAGATCCGGAACTCGAACAGCTATGCCATTGCGGCCATGGTGCGGGCGGCTGGAGGCGAGCCGAAGCGGCTGGCGATTGCGCGGGATGTGCGCGAGGACGTGCGCGAGCGGGTGATGCAGGGGCGGAGGTGGGACCTGATGATTCTGTCCGGCGGGGTCTCGATGGGCGAGTACGACCTGGTGGAGGAGGTGCTCGAGGAGTTTGGCGCGGAGTTCTTGTTTACCGGGGTGAAGATGCAGCCGGGCAAGCCGGTGGTGTTTGGGCGGCTGCCGGCTCGACAGCATTCGCCCGAAGGGACGCCGGAACCGGAGTGTTACTTCTTTGGGCTGCCGGGCAATCCGATTTCGACGCAGGTGACGTTTCATTGCTTTGCGGAGATTTTTCTCAGGGCGTTGGGGGGTGAGGTGCATCCGCAGCCGCGGTGGGCGCAGGCGACGCTGGCCGAGGAGGTGGGTGCGAGGCCGGGGCTGACGCGGCTGCTGCCGGCGCGCATGGAAGGAGTAGAGGTGCGGCTGGTGGGTTGGCAGGGCTCGGGCGACCTGGCGGCCAACGCGCGGGCGAACTGCTATGCGGAGCTGCTGCCGGGGCGGAGGTATGCTGCGGGCGAGGTGGTGCGGGTGCTGCTACGCTGAGGCCTATGGCGGATTCAAATCTAGACCAGGCAGGACGTCCAGACCAGGCAGGAAAGCTGTCGCACTTCGACGCGCACGGGCAGGCGCACATGGTGGACGTGAGCGCCAAGGGAGAGACGCGGCGGGAGGCGGTGGCGGGTGCGTTCGTGGAGTTATCGGAGGCCGTCCTGGCGGCGCTTCCGGCTAATCCGAAGGGGAATCCGCTGGAGGTGGCGCGCTTCGCGGGCATCCAGGCGGCCAAGCAGACCGCGGCGCTGATTCCCATGTGCCATCCGCTGGCGCTGAGTTTCGTCGATGTGCAGGCGCGGGTGATGGCCGGCGGGGTGATAATCGAGGCGACGGCGGCGACCGTGGCGGGCACAGGGGTGGAGATGGAGGCGATGGTGGCGGCGTCGGTCGCGGCGCTGACGGTGTACGACATGACCAAGGCGCTCGATAAAGGCATACGCATCCGCGAGGTGGTGCTGCTGCGCAAGAGCGGCGGCAAAAGCGGAGAGTACGTGCGCGGACAGGAGTAAGGAAACGTGCGTCTTACATGTGATGAAGAGGTTGCGCAGCATGCAGGCAGGGCTGCTTTTGTTGTTGGGCGGAGCTGTCATGGCTTCGGCGCAACAGACGTTGGCCAAGCTTAGAGATACCTATCGTGTGCTGCTGGTCTTTGCGCCGAGCGATCGCGATCCGCGCTACGTGCAACAGGCAAAGCTGCTGGCGCGTCATGGCGCGGAGATGCAGGAGCGCGATCTGGTAGTCGTTCCGGTAGTCACCGAGAGAGGTCCGCAGATCACGGCGGACACCTTGCGGGTGATTCCTGGGCCGGGGCTTTCCGATGAGGAACAATTACTGGTCCGGCAGCGCTTGCACGTTGCGCCGGAGACCTTTGCGGTGGTGCTGCTGGGCAAGGATGGCGGAGAAAAGCTGCGGGTGATGGCACCGCTCGGCATCGATCGCCTCAACCAGACGATCGATGCCATGCCGATGCGGCAGGACGAAATAAAGCAGCGCAAACCGCAGTAACGGTGCTACTCGTGCGGGTTGCCGGACATCATGTGGTTGAACTTCTCAAACAACTCAAACTCGTTCGGACCTGGATTGTTGCGTAGAAAGCCGACCTGCTTGACCAGGATCTCATCGGCATCGCTGCCCAGAATGTCGATTGTCTCTTCGATGTAAGCGTTGAGCGGCATGGCGCGAGAGTCTGCTTTTGAGAAGTCGCCGAGCAGTTCTGTCTGCACATACGGTGGTGCGATTTCGAGGACGCGCACCTTGGTTCCTCTAAGTTGGAAGCGCTGCGACATGGCGTAGGAGTGAAGGGCGGCCTTTGTCGCGGAGTAGGTAGCGGAGGCGGCCATCGGAACAAACGCGAGGCCGGAGGTAACGTAGGCGATGGCAGCCTCGGGTTGCGCTTTCAGGTGCTCGATCAAGGCGGAGGTCATGCGGATCGAACCCATTAGATTGGTTGTGATCACTGAGGACATGACGGCGTCATCGACGACGTTTTCAGCCTGGTCGATCTTCATGATGCCGGCGTTGTTAATCAGCACGTTGAGCTTTGGGAACTTCTGGATGAGATCCTTGGCCGCGGCCTGAATGCTGGCAGGGTCTTCTACATCAAGCTGAATGGACTGCATACCAGGGTTGGCGGCGGTTACCTCGTCGAGGTGCCCTTGGCGGCGTCCGGAGATGATGATCTGGTTGCCTTGCTTGTGGAGCGCCTCGGCCAAGCCGCGGCCGATGCCTGAGCCGCCGCCTGTAATGAAGATAGTATTCCCGTTTATTTTCATGGATGTCCTCGATTTAAAGGTTCTCCCCTCAGATGATTGGAGATTGTAGGAAGATTCCGTATTCTGAGTCGATGCCAACTCAACCCGACCTCTTCTCGCGAGTCTCTGCCGCTGTCGCTTTTGTGCGCACACGCACAGCGGTGGTGCCGCGGGTGGGCATCCTTTTGGGGTCAGGGCTGGGCGCGTTTGCCGAGCAGGTGGAGGAGGCAGAGGTGCTTGCCTACGCGAGCCTGCCGCACTTTCCGCAGGCGACCGTCGAAGGCCACGCAGGCAATCTGGTGTTCGGCCGGATTGCGGGAGTTCCGGTTGCGGTGATGCAGGGGCGGGTGCATGCGTACGAAGGCTACACGATGGCGGAGGTGACGTTTCCGGCGCGGCTGCTGGGGCTGCTGGGCTGCGAGACGCTGATCGTCACCAATGCGGCCGGCGGGATCGATCCGGAGCTTCGGCCGGGCCAACTGGTGGTGCTGTCGGATCACATCAATCTGACGGGGAGGAACGCGGCGGCGGGAGCCAATGAACCGCGCTTTGGGCTGCACGGCTTCCCTGCTCCGCGCTTCTTCGATATGAGCGCGGCATACTCGCCACGGCTGCGGAAGCTGGCGATTGCCGAAGCCGCTGCTCAGGGGTATGCGTTGCCGGAGGGCGTGTACCTGGCGGTGCTGGGGCCGTCGTTTGAGACGCCGGCGGAGATTCGGGCGTTTCGGACGCTGGGTGCGGACCTGGTGGGGATGTCGACGGTGCACGAGGTGATTGTGGCGCGGCATATGGGGCTGGAGGTGCTGGGACTGTCGCTCGTGACGAACGCCGCGGCCGGGGTGAGCGCGGAGGCGATCGATCACGAGGACGTGATGGACGTGGGCCGGCAGGTGGAGGGCCGGTTTGGGGCGCTGCTGACGGGAGTGCTGCGGCGGCTGGCTTGAGCCTCAGGACGACTGCTATGAAGTTCAGCTTGGGTTACGACGGTCCTGCGCCTTCCCGCGTCCTTGGACAACCTCGCCCTTCCTGTGTGCGCCTAATGAGAGGGCGTCGCCAGGCGGCGCGAAGGGGAGAAATGGCAAATCGATGGATGTCTACATTGGACGTTAAGGCTACTGCACTGCTGGTGGCTTTGACTTGGGGAGCGGCCAACGGGTATGCGCAAAGTACGACGAATTCTACACAGAGCACGACAGCCTCCTCGCAGGATACGCAGTTCCTTCAGGATCTGGCCCAGGACTCGAACTTTGAGATCGGCACCAGCAAGCTGGCGCTTGAAAAGAGTCAGAGCGCGGATGTGAAACAGTACGCCACGATGGTCATTCACGATCACAAGGAACTGAAGCGGGAGATTCAGTCAGCGGATCGCGCCACCCATCAAGCTCCCGTGGCTCTTACGAGCATGACGTCCGACGACCAAAGCGTGTATGACAACCTGAAGGGTCTCAGCGGTACGGAGTTCGATCAGGCTTACATCAAGCAGTTGATCAAAGGAAACGACTCTATCCAGAGAGAAGAAAAGTCGGAGTCCACGGACAGCGCCGTTCCGACGGTCAAGCGTCTGGCAACTCAAAGCGCGGCCATCGATGCCAAGCATGCGGACAAGGCGAAGGCCCTGGCGCAAAGTCATCATGTGACGCAGTAGCTGGCTCATGTCGTGGCGGATTTGCGGATGCTGGTAGTTATGTTTGCAGCGGCTTCAATCTGCGTGGAGAGCCAGGACCGCTTCACGAGCTTCGACCGCAGCCTGCTTGCGGTGCAGGTCGAGGCTTGAGAAGCGGATGGGCTCTGTAGCGATGCGAACATGGGCATGCACGCCGACGAGTGAGTTGAAGCGAAAGATGTGCCTGAGCAGAGGGGTATCGTCGCCCCAGCAGATCTGGTTGCGGGCAGAGGCATCGCCGTTGCGGGGGTCGGAGGCAAGGGTATAGGCGATGCGGGCGGCGGTGATGGGCTCGCCGGCTTCGAGGGCCTGGGCGAGCAGGCCGGAGCGAAAAGGCAAGACGTGCGTTCCGTCGGTGGTGGTGCCCTCCGGGAAAAAGGTGACTGGGACGCCGGCGTTGGCAGCGGTCATCATGCCGGCCTGGGCACGTTTCGCCGAACCTCCAGAGTGACGGTCGACAAAGACTGTGCCGGCCATCATGGTCATCCAGCCGATGAGGGGCCAGCGTTCCATCTCGGCCCGGGCACAGTAGACGACGGGACTAAGTGCGGCGTAGACGACGATATCGACATAGCTGAGATGGTTCGAGATGAGCGCGCCGCGCGGCGGGAAGCTGCCTTCTACCGTGAGGGTAACGCCGAAGCCGCGAAGGATGCGGGCCATGAAGCGATGCAGCCAGTCCGCACGAGCCTGCGGAGTTCTGGGGCGGGTGAGGAGAAGCTCAAGGGCGGCGGCAGCAAAGTAAAGAGCCAGCTTGATGGATCGTACGCAGGTACGAATGGTCGTCCCAACCGGATAAAGTTCCGCCACACCACCTCCTGGGGATTCCCTGTCTGGGTCCGGGTGCATCTATTCTTACATTGTGGATTCTCGGTTGCGGGTGGATGAGGTTGCGGCGGCTCGGCAGGGGACGCACTCGCGTCTGAAAGACAAGATCGAGCTGCACCTGCTGCAGCCGGTTTATACGCTGTTGCGCACAGGGATGACGCCGCGCTATCTTGCGTGGTCGTTGGCGATTGGAGTAGCGGTGGGACTAAATCCGGTGGTCGGCTCGACCACGCTGGTGTGTCTGGCGGCCGCATTTCTCTTCCGGTTGAACGTGGTGGCATCGCAGATTACCAATCATCTGGTGTTTCCAGCACAACTGGCGCTAGTGTTTCCTTTTCTGCGGGCGGGCGAGCTGCTGTTTCATACAGGTCCGCTGCCGCTGGAGCGGAAGCACTTTCTGCACGCGGTGACGCACCATACGTGGCAGACGACGCGGCTGCTGTGGATGTGGGAGTGGCACGCCCTGGTGGTTTGGCTGGTGGCAGCCGGGGTCATGGTACCTCTGTTGGCGGCCGGGCTGACACCGGTGCTGCAGCGTGTGCTGGGCAGGTTGCAGACGCAGCCGATTGTGGCGAGGTAGGGGCTGGGCGCTGCAAGCCCAGGTCTCAAAGGCGAAACCTGGGCACCCGGTTTGATAGGCTCACCCGGGATATCCGATTGGGGCGATGCTGAAGGGCAACTAGACCCGTTTACCTTGAGGTGTAACGAGAGTTCAACAGCAGATTCCTCCACTTTGTTACGGAATGACAACAAGTGGGCTGTTGTTCTTTTGGTTGTCATCCGCAGAAACTGAGGTTTGCTGACACTTGCACTACACCTACAGGGAAACGGGTTTAGAGCGGATTAGCCGATGGTGTAGAGAAAACAACGGCAAGAGCAGCCGCAGATTCCTTTCGGGAATGACAAACAAACGCAAGCTGTCACTGCCACCAACATCGAAGCAGCTCTAA
>CALMVK010000018.1 GCA_937873145.1 uncultured Granulicella sp.
TCTGGCCGGCGGCGCGGAGGCGGTCGGCGAGCGCCTGCCAGCGATCCATGGTAAGGACGACTCCAAAATGCGGCACGGGAACCGCATGGCCGTCGACTGCGTTGTGGTGAGGCTTTTCGCCCGGCGCGGAAGGCTTCAGATGCGCGACGATCTGATGGCCGAAGAGGTCGAAGTCAATCCACTCGGCGCTGCTGCGGCCCTCCGGGCAGCCAAGCGTCTGGCCGTAGAAGTGGCGTGCGGCGTTGAGGTCGTCGACCGGAAACGCAATGTGAAAGGGAGTCAGGGACACGGCAGCAAGCCTCTTCGAACATGATACTGCGCAGCACGCACAAGAGCTCCGCGGACCCTTGGCCTTTACGCCTTCTTTATCTGTTTTCCCTTATGTTGGAAACGTATAGAGCTTCCTTATGGCTTCAGCGTCCAGCCCCTCCCTGCGTCAGTATGTCGTTCCCGTTACGGTCATGCTTGCCTTTGTTTCCTTCTGGAGAGCCTCGGCCATTGTGCTGTGCGACATGGCGTCTTCTGCCTACTATGTCGGCGGTATCGCCGAGAAGGCCATCGGCAAAGCAGCGCCGTGGTTCATCCTGGCCATCATGCTGTTCTCCTACGCGGTGCGCGCGATTTACATCGAGAGCTGCAGCATGTTTGTCCGCGGCGGCGTCTACCGCGTGGTGCGGGAGGCGATGGGAGCCACGGCGGCTAAGTTTTCGGTCTCCGCGCTGATGTTCGATTATGTGCTGACGGGACCGATCAGCGGCGTGAGCGCCGGGCTTTACCTGGCCGCTCTCGCCAACGAGCTTGGCCAGCACTTCCACATCGCTTGGCTGCATGTCTCTCCGTCCTGGTTTGCCGCAGGTTTTGCAGCGCTGGTGACGGTTTATTTTTGGTACACCAATCGAGTCGGCATTCCGTTTTCGAGCACGCGCGCCCTGCGCATCATGCAGGCGACCACCGTGATGGTGGTGATGCTGATCGCCTGGAGCATCTACACGATGCTCACCAAGGGATTTCATCCGGTTCCTGCCCCGGTGCCCGCGAACTTTCACTTCAGCGAGTCCGCGCTGGGCTGGCTGAAGGGCACGGCTCTACCCAGCTTTACCTTCGTTGCCGTGCTGATCGGGCTGGGCCACTCGGTGCTGGCGCTGAGCGGCGAAGAGACGCTGGCGCAAGTGTATCGCGAGATCGAAGCGCCGAAGCAGAAGAATCTATTGCGTACGGGCTTTGCGATTTTTCTTTACAGCCTACTGTTCACTTCGCTCGTCTCGTTCTTCGCCGTCATGCTCATTCCGGATGCACAGCGGCAGCAGTATCTGGACAATCTGATTGGCGGCCTCTCGATGTTTCTGGCCGGCCCGTACGCACTGCGCCTGGCCTTTCACTGTTTCGTGGTGCTGGTGGGGGTGCTGATCCTGTCGGGCGCAGTCAACACAGCCATCATCGGCTCAAACGGCGTGTTGAGCCGGGTTGCGGAAGATGGCGTGATGGCGCCTTGGTTTCGCGAGCCGCACCCGAAGTACGGCACGACGCACCATCTGATCGACCTGATCGTGTGCCTCCAGCTGCTAACGATTTTGCTCAGCCGCGGCAACGTGGACATGCTCGGCGAAGCGTATGCCTTTGGCGTGGTGTGGAGCTTCGCCATGAAGGGCCTGGCGGTCGTCGTGCTGCGCTTCAGCCATCCAGACGCAAAGCGCTGGAAGTTTCCTCTCAACTTCCGCATCGGCAAGACGGAGATTCCGTTTGGCCTAATCATGACGACCGCCATCCTGTTCCTAATGGCGATCATGAATCTCTTCACCAAGAAGGCGGCGACGCTTACCGGCGGCCTCTTCACGATCGTCTTTTTTGCTCTGTTTACCTACTCCGAACGCAAGTACGCGAACCAGCAGGAGAACTCCAAGATCGAAACGACTCCGGATCCGAGCGATCCGTTCCGCGAGACCTCGCGTGAGCGCTTTCGCTTCCAGGTCAAAGACGATCTGTCGCCCCAATCGATGGACATTGCGCGAGGCGGCACCGTGGTTGCGGTCAAAGAACCCGATGACTTGCGAGCCTTGCACAAGGTGCTTGCCGGCAATCTTACGGAGCAGCATGACGTCGTGGTTGTGTGCGTTCACCAGGAACCGATCGAGGACGCGGAAGATGCGCAGGGCAAGCTGGTAGCGGAGCGTGTGGTTGGAGACCATGAGACCAGTGTGCTGAGCGAGGTGGTGTTCTCTGCCGAGAAAGCCGGCAAGCCGTTGAAGTTGCTCGCGCTGTGCGGCGAAGACTCACTGAAGACGCTGCTTGCGGCGGCGGTTTCGCTGGGCGCCTCGGACCTGTGGCTTGGCTCGTCGCGCGGCGAGCGGCCGGAGCAGCAGGAGACCGACCTGAAAAACTCTTGGAAGAGCGTTGAAGGAGACAAGCAGGAACTGCATGTCTCACTGGTTGGCGACGCGGAAGGTGAGCCGAAGCAGCTTTGCCTGGCCGCGTGAGGCGTTCTTCGGTCCGCAAGATGCGCCGCTGACCATGACGGTTCAACTCAGAAAAGGCTTTTCGAGCGCGCAGGTGGAGTCGACGGCAGATCAAATCGAGGCACTGATTCAGAGGAATTCCGGACTTTCTCCACATCTTCCTGGAGGTGGATACGATGCGCGGACTGAGCGAAGAAACGGGCATTGCCGAAGAATTTGCGGCAACAGAAGTTTCTACCGCAGCCGAGGGATAGTTCAGGCTTCCATGGCAGGCAGGCGGACGATGAACTCGGTCTCTCCTGGCACGGAAGAGAAGAGGATGGTGCCGCCAATCTGCTCGACAATGCGGTGGACGATGCCCAGGCCAAGGCCGGTGCCGATGCCGGCCGGTTTGGTCGTGTAAAAAGGGTCGAAGATATGCGGCTGGGTCTCTGGTGGAATGCCACTGCCATTGTCGCAGACCAGGATGCAGAGATCGGTGTGCTGAGACCGGTGAGAACTAGGTTCGGCCCAGGTTCTAACGACGATGCGCCCTCCTAAAGGAGCGGCGTCGATGGCATTGTCGAGCAGGTTGGTCCAAATTTGGTTGAGGCCGCCGCAGTCGGTAGAAAGATTGGGCAGGTTGGGAGCGAGGCTCTTGGTGAGGATGATCTGCTTCTCGCGCAACTTGTGGCCCAAAATAACCAGAGTCGCGTGAATGCTGCGATTGACGTCGAGTGCCTGCTTCTGTCCGCGTGCTTCGTAGGCGTAGCTTTTGACCGCAGCAACAAGTTCGGTAACGCGGCCGATGCTCTCTTCAATGGTGCCGACCAACTGCATGCTGGAGATCATGGCATCGAGCCAGTTGAGGGCGTCGGAGAAGAAGGGTTGAGGCACGGTCGCGTAGGCGCATGCGAGCGCGTCCGAGTTAATGTTGATGGAGACGAAGGTGGGGGCTAGCTTCCATGCGTCCTCAACCGCTGCCCGTTCCATCCAGGCGGTCAGAGTCTCCTCGGCATCGGCTTGCTCAAGCGAGCTAAGCGTGACGTGCGGGCGGGCGGAGAGGGCGTACTCCTGAAGGTCGTACATGCACTGCTTTTGTTCTTCGCTGAGTTGCATGCGCGCCCACTTGGCGGAGAGATTGTGCATGCGGGTAAGATTGTCGCGCAGCTGGGTCGAGGCTCGGCGGGCAGCGGCTCCAGGATTGTTGAGCTCGTGCATGAGGCCGGCGGCCATGGTGCCAAGCGACGCCATCTTTTCCTGCTGCGCAGTCGCGCTATGTAACTTGGCGAGGCGCATGGACAGATTGCTGAGAATCTCGCGGCGAATGGTTGGATCGTGATTGAAGAGCTTCCAGAAGAGCTCCTCCGTCAGATAGAGGAAGAGGGAATCCTCAGCGGCGCGAACGGTGGAGGTGGAGGGAAAGCCGGTAATCAGCTGCACCTCTCCGAAGCTGGTACCGGGGGGGAGAGTCGCCATGAGATGGGCAATCCCTTCCTCCGACGTAGCGTAGAAGACGCGTACAGAACCTTGGAGCAGAATGTAGAACTCGCGCTTGGTGTTGCCCTGGGGACTAACCACTTCATCTGAAGCAAAGCGGCGCTCTTCCGCATCGTTCAAAAACCCTAGTGTTTTGTGGTCGAGGGAAGCAAAAAAAGAGCTGCCGCGAAACCAGGCCAAGAGATCCGGCCGGAGTGGGGCGGTTTCGGTCTTGGCGAGCTCGGTGAAGGTTTCATTCATAGGTGACTCGAAGTTTGAATCCGGATCAGTTCAGGGTAGCGAGATATTGATGCACAAACTGGATTGCAATCGATCCCTCGCCGACGGCGGAGGCACAACGCTTGACGGAACCGTGACGTACATCGCCTGCGACAAAGATTCCGGGAACGCTGGTTTCTAGCAAGTAAGGGTCGCGGCCTAACCTCCACGTCTCATCGGCTTGCAGCTTGAGATCCGGGCCGGCGAGAACGAAACCTTTGGCATCGCGGGCGATCCTTTCAGGAAGCCACTGCGTCTTGGGCTCCGCGCCAATGAAGACAAAGACCGAGGAAGCTCCGCGCTTGACCAAGCCCGCGGGCGTCGAGAGTGTAATGCATTGCAGGTGGGCGTTGCCGTCCAGCGCCACCAGTTGGGTCTCGGTTTCGACGACGATATTCTGGGTGGCTTCAATCTGCTCAATCAGGTATTTGGACATGCTGCGCTCCAGGTCTTTGCCGCGAACCAGAAGACAAACCTCACGGGCGTGGCGCGAGAAGTACATGGCAGCCTGGCCGGCGGAGTTGGCGCCACCGACGATGTAGACGGACTCATCGGCGCAGGAGTCGCCTTGGGTGGTGGCAGCTCCGTAGTAGAGGCCAGCGCCGGAGAAGCGGTCTTCTCCCGGGATGTCGAGCCGGCAGTACTGGACGCCGATGGCAAGAATGCAGGCGCGGCAGGTAACCTCGCGGTCGTCGCTCATACGCAGGATGTGGTAGCCGTTTTCAGAGCCGATCTGGGTGACGCGCTGGGTGAGGAACTCGGCCTTGAACCGACGTGCCTGAAGGTACGCGCGTTGTGCGAGCTCCTCGCCGCTGATGCCGTCTACAAAGCCGAGATAGTTCTCGATCTTGGAGCTGGAGCCAGCCTGTCCACCGGCGGCAAAGGGTTCGACGACAAGGGTTTTCAGGCCTTCGCTGGCCCCGTAAACGCCGGCTCCCAAACCAGCCGGCCCGGCACCGACCACGACCACGTCGTAATACTCTTGGCTGGCCTGGACGCTGAGACCAACTTTTTCGGCGAGTTGCGTGCTCGAAGGCTGAACCAGCGAGGTGCCATCGGGGAAAAGAACCACAGGCAGCTTGGCTTCATCGAGCTCGCGCTGGCGGAGCAACGGGATCGCTTCAGGATTGATGTCGGGATCCACCCATTGGAAGCCGATACGGTTGCGGGAGAGGAAGTTGCGTACCTCATGATCGCCGGCTCCCCACCGCGGGGAGATAAGCTGGATGCCATCGTAGGGCGGCTTGAAACCGAGATACCAGGCCTGGAGAAGGTCGTCGAGAACCGGGTAAAGCTTCTCCTCCGGTGGATCCCAGGGTTTGTTCAAGTAATAGTGAATACGCGCGGAGTTGATAGCGCGGATGGCCGCTTCGGTGTCGGCGTAGGCGGTAAGCAGAACGCGCTTGGCCTCGGGAAATAGAGGAATGGCTGCTTCAAGAAACTCAACGCCCGTCATCCCGGGCATGCGCTGATCGGAAAGGATCAGCGCGACGACATCATTGCGCTCTTTAAGCTGGCGGCAAATGTCGAGCGCGGCCTGGCCGGAGGCGGCGCGAATCACACGATGCTTCTCCCCGTACTGGCGGCGTAGATCCTGGACAACTGCCTCAAGTACGCTGATATCGTCGTCGACCGCGAGAAGAATGGGTTTTGCCATGGTTCGATTATGCCCCCGCCTCTGCGGACGGGATGAGTACACGTCATTTGGATGAACAGCAGAGAACGACGGTTCATAAAAGAGTGCCGAAGCGGCAGAGTCGCGCTAGTCTGGAAGGCAGACCACACATGAGTGTCCGAAAACGGGACAGAATTGCCTCTACGGCTAATTTCAGCCGATGAGGTAACTGCGGGCGTAAACAAGCCACGCAGGAGGCTGAAAGAGATGAACCGGATAATTGTGGCGGATGACCAGGCAATCTTTCGAGCGGGAACGGCTCGAGTGCTGGCAATGGAAGAGGATATGCGCATCATTGCTCAATGTGAAGACGGACCGCGGCTCTGCGCGGCGATCCAGAGTTTTCGCTCGTCGCTGGTGATCTTTTCAACCGGCCTGGGACTGGATCTTGCCACCACGCTTGAGCAGCTCGACGCGGCGGGTAGCAAGGCCATCCTGGTAGTAGACAAGAACGAAGAGGTCGCACCAGCGCTGCTCGACAAGCTGGATGGCATGATCGGACGCAACGTGACCGGACCGCAGTTGATCGAGTGCGTGCGGCGCGTGGCACGCGGGGTGCGCTGCGTGCAACGGGGAACCCTGGCGGCGATGCCGGAGCTGGATGTGGTAGGAGCCCGTGTGCGCGACCGCCTGACGCCCAAAGAGCTGCAGATCGTGGCGCTCATCGTCCAGGGATGCAAGAACAAGGACATCGCGATGCAGCTGTGCACAAAGGAGCAGGTGATCAAGAACTACCTGCGCTGTATCTATGACAAGACGGGCGTAAGCGACCGTCTGGAGCTGGCACTGTTTACGCTGCACCATCGGCTGCTGGCAGAAGCCGCGGCCAAGGCAGGGACATCGATTCAACGCAAGAGTGCATAGGTGCTTGGCTAAAGACCCATGCGGACTTCCTCTTCGTCGGCCTCTTTGCTGGGATGAGCGACCTTTTCCGCGATGGACTTGGCCTGGGTGAAGAGCAGGAGATAGTCAGGGCCACCAGCCTTGGAGTCGGTCCCGCTCATGTTGAAGCCGCCAAAGGGATGCGCGCCCACCATGGCTCCCGTGCACTTGCGGTTCAGATACAGATTGCCGACATGAAACTCGTTGCGGGCGCGTTCGAGTACCTCGGGAGATTTGGAGTAGATCGCGCCGGTAAGGCCGTACTCGGTGCTGTTGGCGATGGCCAAAGCTTCGTCCAGAGTGCGGGATCGCAAAACGGCAAGGACCGGTCCAAAGATCTCCTCTTGCGCAATGCGTGCCGAGGGTGGAACGTCGACAAAGACGGTGGGTGCGATGTAAAAACCACCTTCGTTGTGGACGGGATCGCCGCCGGTCAGCAGACGGGCTTCGGATTTACCAAGCTCAATATAGTCGAGCACACGTTGGTAGGCGGCAGGGCTGATGACTGGACCTGCATAGAAGTTTTCCGCGGGATCGCCTTGTGGGAGGCTGCCGACGCGCTCCGCGAGTTCGTCGACGAAGGCGTCGTGGATGGCCTCATCGACGATCACGCGCGAGCAGGCGGAGCACTTCTGGCCGTTGAACCCGAAGGCGCTCGCGACGACGCCTTCAACTGCTGCCTGCAGGTCGCAGTTGGCGTCGACAACGATCGCATCTTTGCCGCCCATTTCGAGGATGGTGCGCTTAAGAAAGTGCTGGCCGGGTTGGGTCTTGGCGGCGGACTCGTAGATCTCCAAACCCACTTTTTTCGAACCGGTAAAGGCAATGAAGCGCGTTTGTGGATGAGCGACGACAGCGGAGCCAAAGCCAGGCCCCGCGCCAGGGCAGAAGTTGACAACACCGTCCGGCAGGCCGGCTTCCTCAAGCAGCGAAAAGAAGTGCGCGGCGATGGTGGGGGCATCAGGCGATGGTTTGAGGACGACCGTGTTGCCGGTGACGATGGCGGCAGCGGTCATGCCGGCCATGATGGCAAACGGAAAGTTCCAGGGCGGGATGACCGCGCCTGCCCCGAGAGGGACGTAGCGAAGAAGGTTGCGTTCGCCGGGAAGCTGGATGGGCGTGGTGACATGGGAGAGCCGGAGAGCTTCGCGGGCGTAGAACTCGAGGAAGTCGATGCATTCGCCCACATCGGCGTCAGCCTCGGCCCAATTCTTGCCTACTTCAAAGGTAAGCCAGGCGCACAGAGTGAACTTGCGTTCCCGGATGAGGCCGGCAACACGAAGAAGCAGTTGGACACGGTCCTCCACCGGGGTACGGGACCAGGCGGGAAAGGCGGCGAGGGCAGCTTGCAAAGCGGGTTCGGCGTGCTCGGCCTCGGCGTGCTGGTGGACGCCGACGACCTGCGCGGGGCGGGCGGGGTTGACGCTGGCGATTTTGGCAGAGGTGCGAAGACGCTTGCCGCCGAGGACGAGGTCATACTCGCGGCCGAGTTCGCCGCGGACGGTGACGAGAGCTTCCTGCATGGCGCGCTTAACTGCGGCGTCGGTGAAGTCGAGAAAGGGCTCATTGCGAAACGGAGGCAGGGACAGGGACGGGGTGGAGAGTGCCATTGAGACGATTCTAGCCTGCGGCGAGAAGCAGTTCCTCGCCTTTTGGAAGAGAAGAACAGAGTAAGGAAAAGGGAGGCAGAAGCAGTTAGGATTGCGGGATGAGATTTAGATGGTGGATGGGGCTCTCGATCGTTCTTTGTCGTGGCGGGTACGCCGCTGGACAGGCGGGATCTTCCGCAGGAGCACCGGCAGTGATAGCACCGTCAGGCCTGGTGCAGCCCTCGCTGGCAACGGTACAGCAATCGCTTGAGAGGGTCTTGCTCGACCGCTGGAAGACGTCGAAGGCCTTGAAGGACACGACGACGAACAATCTCGCATCCATCCATCGCGATCTGGAGACGACGTTGCCTGGATTGCTGGCGACGGCGGATGGAGTTCCGGGATCGGCGGCGGGTCTGGTGCCGGTGTCGCAAAACCTGGGCGCGCTTTACGATGTGCTGCTCCGCGTAACGGTGGTGGCGGAGTCGTCCGCACCGGCCGAGCAGACGGCGGCGCTTGAACAAGCGCTGACAAGTCTCGAGAGTGCGCGGCGGTCTTTTACGGAGCGGCTCCAAAGTGCGGCTGAGACGCAGGACCGGCGTCTCACGGAGTTGCAGGCGACGCTGAATGCGCGTCCGGAGTCTGCGGCTGGACCAGTCCCTTGTAAGCCCACTCCAGCGACGAAGGTGAAGAAGAAGCCGGTAGGTAGCTCACACGATTAAAACTGATAAGCCATCCGTTAGTTATGACCTCCGGTCCGTCCTGCACGGCCTTCCATTCTGGCTTTACTTTCGGCTGAAGGAGCAATCTCATTGCTTTTTCGGTTATTGCGTAGAAAGCCAAAGATGACTGCGCCGATCAGTAAGAAGAGTACCCCCACCACAATAATTCCGATTGCCGCCATCGTTTTCCTTATTTTGAAAAAATTAGCTCGTTGAGCAGTTAGCTTCAGCAGATGCGGCCGCGTAGACGCAACCGCGATTCCTATAGTTGAGCCTAACTCTATCGTATTCGGTAACGTTTGCTCGCAGAATCTGAAATGAGAATGGATCTGGTTTGAGCGCATCCATACGTGCAATGGCAGACCGCAGGGTTCAGGGTTCGATCCATGCAAACGACAGCAGACTTGCTTCGGAGAGGACGGTTTGAAGAGAAAATCTGCTTCAAACGAGAGCTATTGCACTTTCATTTACTCCTTTATTAAGGTTGATGAGTAATGTCGTATTTTTCCTTTTTGTTGAGTTCAAAGAGCTTCAAGTCGATGGAATCAGCGATTGCCTTCATGCCAGCATCGCTGGGGTGAAGGTGGTCCCCGTGATCGAAGGCGGGCAGATAGGCGGTTGGATTGGCCTTGTCCTGGGTAGCCTGATCGAAGTCGAGGACGCCGTCGAAGACCTTGGCGGTGCGAAGAAATCGGTTGACCGTCTGGCGAATCTGCTCGCCGGCGGGGGACATGGAGTTTGATCCGCCGTAGGGAGTCAGGGTGGCGGCGAAGACCTTGAGGTTATGCTCATGGCCGCGCTCAGCAAGCTGGGTGAGGGCGGCGATCAGGTCCTCAGCGGTGATGGGATCGAAGGGGTGGTTGGGGTCCGTGGCGCGTGCGATGTCGTTGATGCCTTCAAGCAGAACGAGAAAGCGGACGCCTGGTTGGGCAAGGACATCGGTGTCGAAGCGGGCCAGAGCGTTGGGTCCGGCGCCGTTGTGGAGAACGCGGTTGCCACTGATACCGAGATTGAGTACGCCGAGTCCGGCTGTAGATTTGTTATGGCGGAGACGCTGCGCAAGCAGGTCCGGCCAGCGCTGGTTGGTGTCGTGCGTGGAACCAATCCCGTCGGTAATGCTGTCACCCAGGGTCACGATGGAGGCGTCCGCGGCGGGGACCTGCACGGCGACGGACTTGAGGAAGTACCAGTGGCGCAAGGTTTGGGCGCCGGCGGGCAGACTCTTGGCTCCGACGAGATTGCCGGGAGCTAGATAGTTGGTCTGCTCGGCGTCGTCATGGGCGGTAACGTGGGAGAGGGTCTGGGCGGGAAGGAACAGGCTGATGGTAAGGTTTGCGCCGGCGGGAAGGGTGAGTGCGACGGGGTCGCTGACGACGGTGGCGCCGGCCGGCAGCGTAATGGAGGGCTGGCCGGAGAAGGTAAGGGCGTTGGCGGAGATCAAAGAGATGCCACTTCCGGAGTCGGTGAGCGCAAGGTGGGCTGCTCCGACCAGGAGAGGTTCGGTGCCGAACTGGTTCGAGAGTTCGATGCGAACCAGCGGACCGCCAAGGGAGACGTGAACGATCTGGCGGAGGGTGAGATCGGCGGACCCAAGGGCAGGGCCGTCGGGCGATGGACTGCCGGAACGGAGCAGGTTGGGGCGGTCGGTCTCTGCAGCGGCCCAGGTGCCGACCCAGTGGTCAGGCATGGGTTTGGGAGCGGCCAACGCGGGAGCGCCCAGGCTCAGGCAGAAGAGGAACAGCAGGCAAAAGCGCAGGAAAGGAGTGGAGTGCGAGCTCGGCATGGTGTGTTCCATCTTCGAGCAGAGGGTGGGATCGCGCAAGCTTGGCAAGGGGAAAGAGCTACGCATGGCACATGCGCCGGGCGCGGGCGAAGTGCGTGCAGCAACGGTTGGAGGTATGCTGGCAGGCATGGCTGCTCTGGTTTCGACGAAGCTCTTTGGGACGTTGCCGAACGGAACGCCGGTGACCTTGTACACGATTCAAAACGACACGCTGGTGGCGAGTTTTGTGGATTACGGGGCGCGGCTGGTGTCGTTGCGGGTGCCGGACCGGGCGGGGACGATGGGCAATATTCTGCTGGGTTACGCAACGCTTGAGGAGTATGTGCGCGACACAGGGTACCTGGGTGCGGTGGTGGGGCGGGTGGCCAACCGGCTTGCCAAGGGTAGGTTTCCGCTCGATGGACAGATGTACCAGGTCCCGCTGAACGATGGGCCCAATGCGCTGCACGGAGGGGTGGAGGGGTTCGACAAGAAGGTATGGAGTGCGCAGGTGGAGGCGGACGCGGTAAGGTTCGGGCTCGTGAGTCCGGACGGAGACCAGGGTTTTCCAGGCAGGCTGTCGGTTGAGGCGCGGTACCGCCTGACCGGGGATGCGCTGGAGATCGAGTATGTGTCCGCTACAGACGCGCCGACGGTCGTGAACGTGACCAACCACGGATACTACAATTTGGCCGGCGAGAGCAGCGGGACGATCCTGGAACACGTCGTTCGGATTCCTGCAGCACGCTACACCCCCGTCGATGCGACGTTGATCCCGACGGGCGAGCTGGCAGACGTGGAAGGAACGCCATTTGATTTTCGCTCGGCGACACGGATTGGCGCGAGGATCGACACACCAGACGAGCAGCTTCGGCGCGCGGGAGGTTACGATCACAACTGGGCCATGGACGAGGTCGGGACGTTGAAGACGATGGTCGAGGTAAGCGACCCGGCAAGCGGTCGTGCCATGACAGTGCAGACCACGCAACCGGGAGTGCAGTTCTACACAGGCAACATGCTGGACGGAACGATGCCGAATCGGGAAGGAGGCGTCTATGGGCGGCGTTCGGGATTTTGCGTAGAGACACAGCATTATCCGGACACGCCCAACCAGCCAGGCTTTCCTGCCATCGTCCTGCGGCCTGGAGAGGAACTGCGCAGTAGAACGGTGCTCCGATTTTCAACCCTCGCCTAGGCAGTGTAGTTTTGGTGACGCCTTGCGGGATGCAACCTAATTCTGTTTTTTCTCGTCACACTCATGTTATTTGTAAGGGCAGAGAAGTAAACCTGGCTAAGAGAGTCGGGAAGAAAGATAGGAGAACCAGAGACTTATGCGTACATTCGTTGCGACCGCCCTTGTTGCGGCCAGCCTTACCGGAGTAGGTGCCGCTCAGTCAGACAGCAAGCTACAAGGCCGTATTGATTCGGCTCACGAGATCCTTCACCAACTGATGCACACCAGTGACAAGGGCATTCCCCTGGATATTGCCGCGAAGGCGCAGTGCGTAGCGGTGGTTCCTTCCTTCAAAAAGGCTGCATTTGTATTCGGCGGTCAGTATGGACAAGGTGTAGCTACCTGCCGCACGGCGAAGGGCTGGAGCGCACCAGTTTTCATTCAGATGGCAGGGGCAAGCTTCGGTTTTCAGATAGGTGGACAGTCGACGGACTTGGTGCTGGTTGGATTGAACCGCCGCAGCATGGACGACCTTCTCAAGGATAAGGTCAAGCTCGGCGGAGATATCTCTGTGGCCGCAGGTCCGGTCGGACGCAACTCGACCGCGGCAACCACTGAGTTGGCGAACTCAGAGTTCCTGTCCTACTCGCGGAACAAGGGATTGTTCGCGGGCGTAGACGTGTCGGGCGATGAAGTAAACCAGAATCAGAAAGACACAACTTCCTACTACGGCAAGGAAGTCTCCTACGAGAAAGTTCTGAATGGTTCCGTACCTACGCCTCCCGGTGCAGTTCATTTTGTGAGCACGGTCAACGAGCTGTTCAAGCGTGGCAAGGCCAACGAAGGCAAGTAAATCGCGATTCGCTTTAAAAGCAGCAGCTGATCGTTCAGCTGCTGCTTTTGCTTTTATGGAATGCATAAGCTTGTGTTAAGGAGAATATGTGGATCTGAGTTCATCCGATCGGCCGCATCGCCGGTACAACGCATTGCGGAGATCCTGGGTTTTGGTCTCGCCGCAGCGGACCGAGCGTCCCTGGCAGGGGCAGACGACCAAGCCGGTCGAGGCGGAACGGGTGGTCTACGATCCAAAGTGCTATCTTTGTCCGGGAAATCCACGAGCAGGAGGCAAGCAGACGCCTCAGTACACTGGCGTCTATGCCTTCGACAACGACTATCCGGCTTTGCTTCCGAGCGTCGCGCTGGAGGAATCTTCCGCTACGGCATCTGCCGCTCCGGCGTCAGGAGGAAGTCTGCTGATACGGGAACCGGAGGTGGGTCGCTGCCGGGTGGTGTGCTTCGATCCCGATCACAGCTTGACCTTATCGCAGATGCCGGTTCCCTCGATCGAGCGGGTGGTGGCTCAGTGGAAGGAAGAGACAACGACCCTCGGCGGCTCCGGCGAGATCGGCTATGTGCAGATCTTTGAGAATCGCGGCGCCATGATGGGATCGAGCAATCCGCATCCCCATTGTCAGATTTGGGCGACGGGCCATGTACCGGAGGAGCCGCGGCTTGAAGGTGAGGCGCAGTTAGCCTACTGGCAGCAGCACGGGACGACGCTGCTGGCCGATTACCTGGCACAGGAGCTGGCCGCGGGCGAGCGAATCGTAGGCAGCAACGATGCTTTTGTGGCCGTGGTGCCGTACTGGGCCGTGTGGCCGTTCGAGACACTGATTCTTTCTAGGACACAGCTTGGGAGCTTCGTCGATTTTGCCGATAGGGAAAGCAAGGGATTGGCAGACATTCTGCACCAGGTAACGTCCACGTACGACAAGGTCTTCAACACGAGTTTTCCGTACACCATGGGCTTTCACCAGCGGCCGACCGACGGTTCCCCGCATCCGGAGTGGACGTTTCACGCGCACTTTTATCCGCCCTTGCTGCGCTCGGCGGAGGTGCGAAAGTTTATGGTGGGATTCGAGATGCTGGGTATGCCGCAACGCGACATTACCCCAGAGAAGGCGGCCGAGATGTTGCGCGAGGCAGCCGGACGAGAGGGATGACCAAAGTGGAGGAGAAAAGCTTCGAGCAGAGAGTCTGGTCGCTGTCGGACGAGCACCGTAAGCGATCGGGGACGAAAGACTTCCGTGTATTCCAGGCTCCGGGCCGGGTCAATCTCCTGGGCGAGCATACCGATTACAGTGGCGGCTTCTGCATGCCGGCGGCGTTGAACTTCAATACGCTGGTCGCGGCGAATCCGCGCAGCGATACCCTGCTGCGCATGTACTCGCTCGACTTCAAGCATGCGGCCGAGTTTGATCTAAAAAATCTGCAGCCACAAGGCAAAGAGGAGTGGAGCTCCTATCCGGCTGGCGTAGCCTGGAGTCTCGGCCAGCGCGGTGTGAAGGTTGGGGGCGCGGACCTGACGTTTTCAGGCAATGTGCCGCTGGGAGCGGGGCTGAGTTCTTCGGCGTCGATCGAGGTGGCGACGGCAACGGCGTTGCTGGCGCTGGCAGATGCGGAGATGCCGCAGCCCCGGGTAGCCCTGGCGTGTCAAAAAGCGGAGAACGACTTTGTCGGTGCGCCCTGCGGGATTATGGACCAGTTCATCTCGGCGTGCGGTGTAAAGGACAACGCGCTGGCCATCGATACGCGGGCCCTCACCTTAGAACTCGCACCGATTCCGGCAGATCTGCGGCTGGTCGTATGCAACTCCATGGTGCAGCACTCTGTTGGCGACGGGAAGTATGGCGCGCGGCGGAAGGAGGTCGAGGAAGCGGCAAAGGCCGTGGCTCGGAAGCTGGGCAAAGACGAGGCGACCTACCAGTTGCGAGATGCAACCCTTCAGGACTTATTTGCGGCCAAGGACGACATGTCCCACGAGGCGTTTCTGCGCGGACGGCATGTGATTACGGATAGTGAACGGGTGCATCTTGGGGTGGCCGCCTTACGAACGGGGGATGCGCGCGTCTTCGGTGCCCTGATGGCCGACGCGCACGCCAGCTTTCGAGACGATTTTGCCGCGAGCTGCGATCGCTGCGATCTGCTGGTGCGCCTGGCGATGTCGCTTGAAGGGTGTCTGGGCTCGCGTTTGACGGGAGGAGGCTTTGGCGGATGCACGGTCTCGCTGGTCGAAACGGCCAAGGCGGAGACGTTCGCAAAGGCGCTGGCGCATCGGTATCGAGAGGCGACGAACGTGGACCCTGCGGTATTTGTGTGTAAGATCGCCGATGGAGCGGGACCGGTAGAGCTCGAGTGAGGAACGTATGCGGATTGGAATCGACCTGGGAGGAACGAAGATCGAGGCGCTGGCGATGGACAACTCCGGAGCGGAGCTGGCACGCCGGCGCGTGGACACGCCAAAGGGAGACTACGACGGCACGATTGCGGCGATCGTAGGTCTGGTCGAGCACCTGGAGAACGGGCTTGGCCAAAAAGGCACCGTCGGGGTCGGTATGCCGGGGAGCGTGCGAGCTGCGACGGGACTGATCAAAAACGCGAATTCGACCTGGTTGAATGGGCGTCCCTTTGGAAGGGACCTGGACACGGCCATGCGCCGCGAGGTACGGCTGGCGAACGATGCAAACTGCCTGGCGGTCTCTGAGGCGACGGACGGAGCTGCGGCCGGAGCACACGTGGTCTTTGCGGTAATCCTCGGCACCGGCTGCGGAGGTGGTTTGGCGTTCGCCGGACAGGTCCATGCAGGACCAAACGGAGTGGCAGGGGAGTGGGGACACACGGCTCTTCCCTGGGCCGCGCCTGAGGAGCAACCCGGCCCAGTGTGCTACTGCGGACTGCGCGGCTGCATTGAGAGCTGGGTGTCGGGCACGGCGATTGCTGCCGATTTTTTGCGGGTAACGGGCCGGAGCTTGACCACGCAGGAGATCGCCGAGCAAGCCGATCGAGGAGAAGCCGAAGCGCTGGCCGCGCTGACGCGGTTTGAGAGCCGGCTGGCGCGTGCGCTCGCCAACATAGTCAACGTGCTCGATCCAGATGTGATCGTGGTGGGAGGAGGCGTCTCGCGGATCGAGCGGCTCTACCGGAACGTGCCGGCCTTGGTGCGGGAGTATGTGTTTGGGGGTGACTTCGATACACCCATTGTGCCGGCCCGCTTTGGCGATTCAAGCGGAGTACGGGGAGCCGCGTGGCTTTGGCCAAACGTAGCGGCGACGATACACGACGTTGAACCCTCGTTCGCGCTTCCGGAATCAAAGGGATAAAATGAGGGTTGAACCTATGTCCAATCAGACCAGTTACTCTCTACACCCGGCTCGCCGCAAGACCTGCACCGACCCGATCGTCGGAGCGATCCTCTCCGGCTGGCGGTATGACATCTCCAATATCTCCCCGGAGATGCGGACCGATTATGAGCAGCACCTGACCGAGTGCATGCACTGCCGGCGCCGGCAGCATGTGGCGCGGACCATTGACGTCCTGCTGATTACGGTCAGCGCACTCTCGATGTTGGCTTTTCTGCTGGCAGCAATGGTAATGCGCAGGATTGAGGCGCTCACGCACATCGCGGGAAGCCTGACGCTGCATCTTCGCCAGGAGCCTGTCACCATCTCACTGCAGGCGGTTGCGGTTGCGGGGCTGCTGTTGTCGCTCATTCTATGTGTGCTGGTTGCAGTTGCTACGCCGCTTCCTTCCTTGCTGAACAGCTTGATGGAACAGCGCATTCCGTCCGATCTCCGCCAACGTATCTCGCGCCGCCACGCCTAGCCGGAACCCGATGTCTTCCGAGCCACAAGGCGAGATCTTTCCCACCACGGCCTCACCGCTGGCTGCCGACCAGCACGCGCCGGTGCGGGCCCAGGATGTGCGAGAGTACAGCCAGTGGGATCCTCGCTCGGCGCCGGGGACCTACATTCTGCTGGCGATCAATCTCGGCGTATTTGTGTGGATGATTCTGCACGGCGTCTCAGTAAATTCGCCGACACCCGCCCAGCTACGTCACTTTGGCGCGAACAACGCGCTGCTGGTGCTGACCGGGCAGTGGTACCGCCTGGTCACCGCGATGTTTGTGCATATCGGCGTCATCCACATTGCAACCAATATGTGGTGTTTGTGGAACCTGGGCCTACTGGGCGAGCCGCTGCTGGGGCCGATGGGCCTGATCGCCGTATATCTGCTGACAGGGGTTGCGGGCAATCTGCTCTCAGTCGCGTGGGACGTGATCGCCGCAATCTTTTTTCGGCAGCCGCTCGAGTTGATTGCCGGGGTCGGCGCGGGCGCTTCCGGGGCCGTCTTTGGGATCGCCGGAATCCTGATCGTGCTGCTGACCAACCGTAAGCTGCCGATCCCGTGGTCCGAGTTGAAGCGCCTGCGAACCTCGGTCGTGCGCTTCTCGGTGATCAATCTGGTGATCGGGCTGGGGACGGCGCTGCCCATTCCAGGCATCTCCGTGCGCATCGATAATTCGGCACATCTAGGCGGATTTATATGTGGCCTACTGCTCGGTCCGGGGCTGGTTCCGGCGATGACCTTGGGCCGCGCGCGGTATCTGGGGCGGCAGAAGCTTGTCTTTTTGGCCGCATCGTTTGTGCTTGTTCTGTTTGCCTACTGGATCGCCCACCTACGATAAAAGCCACCTGTCCCGTTCTAAAACTAGCGGCGTGAGCCCGGAAAGCGACCGAAGCCGAAGCGATAGACCACGCCTCCGATAAGGGAGCTGCCGACGACATGGCCCGAGGTCGTGACCGGGGTGGTGTAGCGAGGGAAGGAAGCGTCGGCCTTGAGGCTGAAGTGGGGGCTGAGGTCGACATCCACTCCAGCGCCGGGAGCAAGCACATTGGAGACGGTCTTGAAGTAGCGAAGAAGGCCGGAGGGGCTGGGATAGCCGTTGTTCTGGTAGTCGATTTCGCCGCGACCGAAGAGAATATCCGCATAGGGATGCAGAAGGCCGAAGCGTTTGGCGACTCTAAGGCCGGCAAGAATGTTCTTCTGTCCGTCGACGGCGCCGGCATCGGCGTCATAGGTTCCGCGCACCTCAATGCTGGGTTCGAACGAAAAGTAGGGACGAATGCTGAGGTCGGCACCCGCCGTGAGCCCGGCGTTGCGGCCGGAGCTAAGACCGGTAAAGGTGCCGTTCGCTCCGACGAAGGCGGAGAGGCGGAGCGCGCGGGTGGCCGTGGGAGCAGCCTGCGCGTGGCTCTCTATGGCGAGGATGGCCGGCACAAGTGCGGCAGAAAAACATACGAGCCGAAGGTAAAGGTTCAAGCTTGCTCCTGAGGAAGTTCGTTCTGGGGGCCATCTCGTCTGACCGTCTGCCGAGCAACGTTCGGCGTTGGGTTAGACTGCGGTCTCTTTGGGAAGAGTACATGGTTGCGCGGCGCGAATGAACGAAAAAGCTGTAGCCCCTAAGCAATCGGCACCGCGGTGACCACGGTCGGCCAGTGCCCGGCGTTCGCTTAGTATGGAAAACGAGGGCGCATGGGCATGATCACGACGGTACAGCAGCACATTCAGCAGGAGATGTCAGAAGGGCGCGGCACATTTGGCTGGCTGATGAGCGGCATTACCCTGGCGACGAAGATGATCGAAGCCAAAATCCGCGCGGCAGGTCTCACCGACATCTACGGCGCATTGAGCTCAGAGAATGTGCAGGGCGAGCAGCAGCAAAAACTCGATGTATTTGCCAACCAGGCGCTGATTCATTGCCTCGGCACGCGCGACTCGGTGGCGGCGCTGGTGAGTGAGGAGGATGAGGAGCCGGTCGTCTTCGATCGCAGCCTGGACACAGGCAAGTACATCATCGTCTTCGATCCGCTGGACGGGTCGTCGAACATCGACGTAAACGTGAACGTCGGGACGATCTTCAGCGTGCATCGGCGGCTGACCTGGGGGGCGCTGACGGAGTCTGTCCTGCAGCCGGGCACAAGCCAGGTGGCGGCAGGCTATGTCCTCTACGGGCCTTCGACGGTGCTCGTGTATACGACGGGGCGCGGGGTGCACGCGTTCACGCTCGATCCAACCATCGGCGCCTTTGTCCTGACGCAGGAAAACATGAAGATGCCGGAGCGGGGCAAGTATTACAGCGTGAACGAGGCGAACGTGGCTTCCTGGCCGGAAGGCTACCAGCAGTATCTTGTAGGGCTGCGCAACGAAGGCTTTGGCGCGCGCTATATCGGCAGCCTGGTGGCGGACTTTCATCGCACGCTGCTGAAGGGCGGAGTGTTTCTCTATCCGCCAAACAAGGTGAAAGCGGAGGGCAAGCTGCGGCTGCTCTATGAGGCAAACCCGTTGGCGTTGATCGCGGAGCAGGCAGGAGGGATGGCCACCAACGGTGCGGATCGCGTGCTCGAAGTGCGGCCGGAGGCGATCCACCAGAGAACGCCGTTTATGGTAGGAAGCCGGTACGAGATGGAGACGCTCGGGCGGGCGCTGCGCGCGTGAAGAGCTTTACGGCGGAGGTGACGGATATTCGGCTGGAGTCGCGTGTGGGCGTGGCCGGCACCTGGTCGCTCACGCTTGCCCCGGCGGAGTTCGCCGAGGGCGACACGGGAAGTCTGGAGGCAACGACTCGCTCCGGAACGCGGCTGGTGATCCGAGTAACGGCGGTGACGGCCGACGCGGAGGGAGTGCTGTGGGTCGTCGTTGAGAAGCCGCTGGCGGCGGGAACCGAGGTGCGGTGCACGGTGGAGTAGGCTGAGGGCGATCAAGAGATGCTGATATATTGGACTAGTTGAAAGAGGACTCGCCGTATAGCGGGCGGGCTTCAAAAATGTGGGGTTGTAGCTCAGTTGGGAGAGCGCCTCGTTCGCAACGAGGAGGTCAGCGGTTCGATCCCGCTCAACTCCACCACGACTTCTAGGTCTACTTGAAAAGACAAAGCCTGTCCTCCGCAGAGGAGACAGGCTTTTGTCATGTGCGTGCTCCGAACCTTAGCTGGGGATGACCTGTTTCGGTGTAGCCGATGGATCGATCTCCTTGGCCTGGTCCCCGCCAAGCCACTTCGGATTCTGCGCCGTGCCGTCGAACATGTTGGTGGTCTTAAACGGCTCGTACTTACCTGTCAGCGCGGCTTGACGAGTGCCGGCGAGCAGCGTGGCCTGCTCCTCCTTGGGCATGGCCTGGAAGTTCTGGGTGACGGCAAACGCCTGGTCGAGGATCGCAGGCCGTTCCATGCCGGTGATGACCACCGAAACACCCGGGATCGAGAGGCCGTAGCGTAGGGCGTCCATGGGCTTGAAGGTGTTGGTCTGCAGCAGGTGGCCGTCACCGAAGGTCTTCATGGCGAGGACGCCGGTGCCCGCCTTGACCGCAACCGGGATGACCTCGTTGGTAAAGGAACGGAAGTGCGCGTCGAAGACATTGACCGGCATCTGCACCGTGTCGAACTTGAAGCCGTGCTGCGCCGCAACCTCGAACATGCGCAGGTGGATCTGCGGGTCTTTGTGGCCGGTAAAGCCGATGTGGCGCACTTTGCCGGCCTGGCGCGCGGCCATGGCGGCATGAATGGCGCCATTGTCCGCGAAGATGCGGTCTGGGTCTTCAAAGCGCAGAATCTCGTGAAACTGCACGAGGTCGACCACGTCGGTGTCGAGCCGGCCCATGGATTGCTCGAGCTGCTTGTCGAAGTCCTTGGCCGTGCGCGCATCGAGCTTGGTCATCAGGAAGACCTTTTGGCGGTAGCCGTCTTTGAGCGCCTGGCCCATGCGTACCTCGGAGATGCCGTCGTTGTAGTCCCAGCAATTGTCCATGAAGGAGATGCCCCGGTCGATCGCCTGACGGATAAGGGTGATCGCCTCTTGCTGGGTAATGTTTGGCTTGCCCATGTGATAGCCGCCGAGGCCGATGGCCGAAACGCGCTCGCCCGTGGTGCCCAGCTCGCGGTAGATCATATTGGGAGATTCGGCGCGCTTGACGGGAGCGCGGTCGGAGGTGTGGCCGGCCTGGCCAAGCGCCGGAGCAGCGGCTGCGGCGACGCCGGCACTGGCGGCGGATTTGAGAAAGTCACGGCGTTCCATAGAGGCTCCTTGGATTCCTTCCGTTGGATGCGGGGATGAGGTGGGTACGGTCGGCTGCTGACGCAAAGAGACAACGGCTATCTATAAGACGGAAGCCTTGAATCGCCAAAGAATCGCCAGATCGAGCAACGTAAGACGTTAAGGGAGGAGGCACGTCTACTTTGGTGCACGACGGATTGAGGTTCGGTTGCGATTGGCTTGGTTAGTGGTGTTAAGTTGGGGAGTCTGGGCGGCGGTGTGTGGGGCGCAGGCGCCGATTGAGCGCCGCACGGCGCAGGACCAGATGCCGACGCTGAAGCTCGAGTCTCGCTTGGTGACGGTAGCCGTCAATGCGGTGGACGCGCAGGGAGCGCCGGTGGCGGGCCTTGCGAAGGCGGACTTCCGGCTGCTTGAGGACGGCAAGGAACAGAAGCTTGCGTTCTTTGAGAAGGAGTCGTCGACGCCGTTGTCGATCGTGCTGGCGATCGATGGCAGCGAGAGCACGATGCGCAACGAGAAGCTTGAGAAGGAGTCGGCCAAGCGCTTTGTAAAGGCGTTGCTGCGCGATCAGGACGAGCTCGACTTGATGGAGTTTGCGGACAATGTGCGCGAGATCGTCTCGTTTACTCCGGACAAGACGCGCATTGAGACCGGGCTGGGCGAGTTGCAGCGCGGTGATGCGACGGCGATGTACGACGCCATCTACCTGGCAAGCCAGCGGCTGGGCGAGACGAGCGCGGCCAACGGCAGGCGGCGTGTGCTGGTGCTGATTACCGATGGTGGCGACACGGCCCATGGCGTGCAGTACAACCAGGCGCTCGAGCAGGCGCAGAAGGCAGGCGTGATGGTCTACGCGCTCATCGTCATTCCGATCTATGCCGATGCCGGGCGCAATACGGGCGGTGAGCATGCGCTGATCCAGCTGACCAACGATACGGGAGGCAAGTACTACTACATTGAGACGGCGAAGGATCTGAGCCCGGCCTTTGCGAAGGTCTCAGACGACCTGCGGACGCAGTATGTGCTTGGCTACTACGCTCCGGAGCGGACGGTGAAGAGCCGGTCGGACGGCTATCGCGCGCTGAAGGTGGAGGTAACGGACCCTGCGGACAAGAGCCGCATCAATCTGCGCTACCGGACCGGGTACTATGCCAGTAAGTAGTGCATGGAGGATGGGGTGGCGGAGTTTGTGTTTGCGGCGGTAGCGGAGGAGATCGCGCGGGAGGCAGGTGCGCTGCTGCGCGGCTTCTACGAGCGCGGCGTGACCATGGAGTACAAGGGCGACGTCGACCTGGTGACGGAAGCCGACCGCGCAAGCGAAGCGTTAATCAAGCAGCGGCTGGTGGCGGCCTTCCCGGAGCATGGCATCTACGGCGAAGAGGGTACGCGGGAGCGTCTGGCCGGCGAGTACCGCTGGTACGTCGATCCGCTGGATGGCACGACGAACTTCGCGCATGGATTCCCGGTGTTTTGCGTGGTGCTGGGGCTGGAGCGTCGGGCGGCCGGGCTGGCCGAGGCCGCGGACGGCGAGATGGTGGCAGGCGTGATCTACGATCCGCTGCGGAACGAATCGTTTGTGGCGGAGCGGGGCTGTGGAGCGTGGCTGAACGGGCGGCGGATGGCGGTGTCCAAGACGGCGACGCTCGCGGAAGCGTTGACGGCCACTGGCTTTCCTTCGCACAAACGGCATCGCTCGCCCAACGTGCATTTGTATCAAGAGGTAACGCTGCGCTCGCATGGGGTCAGGCGGGCGGGGTCGGCGGCGCTCGATCTGGCGTATGTGGCGTGCGGGCGGCTGGACGGCTACTGGGAGTTCAACCTGAATCCGTGGGACACCAGCGCGGGTTACCTGCTGGTCGAAGAAGCAGGCGGCACGGTGACCCACTTCGACGGCGGGAAGTTTACATTGGACTCGCGCGAGGTGATGGCTACCAATGGCAAGATCTTCGGGGAGATGAAGGGCCTATTTGCGGATATGTTCGCTGGCCGCGCGGTAAGTCCGATTCCGAGTCCGGCGGAGTTTCGCGCGCGGCGCGAGGCGGAGGGCCGCTGAGCCGTGCGTGAGCGAAAGCGCACTTCAGCACGGGTGCTGCTCCGCTCCGGGCGCGGAGAAGTTCTGTTGATCCGCTTCGAAGTCCTGCGCGGCGGAGAGCCCTGGATCTTCTGGGCCACGCCCGGAGGCGAGGTGGAGCCGGGTGAGTCGCCGGCCGAAGCGGCTCTGCGCGAGGTACGCGAGGAACTTGGGCTGGAGATCGAGGTGCAGGAGCCGGTTCGTGTCGAGCAGAACCGCTTCGAACACTGGGGCGAATGGATGGACAACACCGACCACTTCTTCACAGCCCAGGCACAGCGCAGCGCACCCCGGCTAAGCGGGGTGACCGAGGCTGAGCGCAGCATCATGAAGGAGGCGCGCTGGTGGACGCGGGCCGAGGTGGAGGCGAGCGGAGAGACGATCTTTCCGGCGTGGCTGGGGGAGTGGATGCGGTCGCGATGAAGCGTAGCGGACGCCAATGGAATGAAACGTCTTCTGCTCTCTGAGGATTGTGCGAAAGCTGCTGGTAGAATCACCATCAACGGCCAAAACGGATGGCGCAAGCGATTGCGCTCAAGACTTGAGACAAGGGAGAGCGGATAGATGGCGTATGTGATTGCGGAACCGTGCATCGGGACCAAGGATTCGGCGTGCGTGGATGCGTGCCCGGTGGACTGCATCCACCCCAAAAAGGACGAAAAGGGCTTCAGCGACAACGATCAACTCTACATCGACCCGGTCGAGTGCATCGATTGCGGCGCATGCGTACCGGTCTGCCCGGTGTCGGCGATCTATGCCGGAGACGATCTGCCCGACAAGTGGGCTTCGTTCCAGGAAAAGAACGCGGCGCACTTCGGCCGGTAAATCTTCAAGTTGAAGAGCAACGCGCGGCCCGTGGCTGCGCGTTTTGCTTTTGCGGCAGGAGCGATGGGTGAAGGAAGGCCGGGTCATTCCGCGGGTGGGTGAGGCAATCGTACTGCGGACCTGGCCCTTTCAGGAAGCCGACCTGCTGGTCAGCCTCTTCACGCGAGAGCATGGCCGGGTGAAGGGCGTCGCGCGCCACGCGATGCGCTCCAGACGGCGCTTCGGCGGGGCGCTCGAGCCCATGACGCACGTACGGGCAAGCTGGGCGGAGCGGCCCAGGCAAGAGCTGGTACGGCTGGATGCGTTTGAGATCGTCAGCTCGCCCCTCACCGGCGAGATCGATTACGCACGAGTGGCGGCGCTCGAGCTGATCGCGGAGGTGCTCGACGAGCTGCCCGAGGGCGCGGTGGAGGATGCCGTCTTTCGCCTGACGCTGACGATCCTGGTGGAGCTGCAGGTAGGCCGCGTCTGGATGCCGGTGACCTACTTTTGCCTGTGGATGAATCGGCTGATGGGCTGGATGCCGGAGCTGGGGAGCTGCGTGGTCTGCGGGGCGCGGCTGGCAGGCGGCCCGGTGTGGTACTCGGCGACCACCGACGGCGTGACATGCGCGGACGATCGTCGGCCGGGAGCCATCGCTTTGAGCGCGGGCAGCGTGGCCGAGGCGGTGCGCATGTTTCGCGGCACGGTGGCCGGGCTGGCCGAGGAGGCTTGGCCGAAGGCCCGCGGAACCGAGCTGCGCCACTTTGCCGTAGAGCTGCTGGAGCGCCACCTGGAGCGGCGGCTGCTGAGCGCGCGGGCGCTGGCGCGAGCCTGAGTTTGTCGTACGGAGCTATAATCTCAGACGTTCGGACCGTATCTGCTTTGAGCCAAGGGCGGAGCGGCACTGGAGACAAGATGAGTGCAAGACCCGAAGGCATGGCAGCCAGGAAGATCACGGCGCAGACGCTGCTGGACGCGAAACGCAGGCGGCAGCCCTTCGCGGCCGTCACAGCGTACGACTATCCCACCGCAAGGCTTGCCGACGAGGCAGGCATCGAGTTGATCCTGGTCGGCGACTCGCTGGGCATGGTGGTGCTCGGCCTTGAAAGCACGCTGCCGGTGACAATCGACGAAATGCTGCACCACGCGCGGGCAGTCAGGCGCGGCGTGCAGTCGAGCTTCCTGGTCGTCGACATGCCGTACGGCAGCTACCACACCGGGGCTGACGATGCGGTCCGCAATGCGCTGCGGCTGATGAAGGAGGGCGGCGCGGCGGCGGTGAAGCTGGAAGGTGGCGCGGAGCGCGCGGCGCTGGTCGAGCGGCTGACGCGCGAGGAGATCCCGGTGGTAGGGCATATCGGGCTGACGCCGCAGGCCGTGCATCGCATGGGCGGGTACCGGGTGCAGGGCAAGTCGGCGGCGGCAATCGATGGTCTCATGGCCGATGCCGCGGCGCTCGAAGGGGCGGGCGCGGTGGCGCTGGTGATCGAGGGGGTCCCGCGCGAGGTGGCGGCGCGGCTGACCGCGGCGGCCGGGATTCCGACAATCGGCATCGGTGCCGGACCGGAGTGCGACGGTCAGATTCTTGTATTGCACGACATGTTCCAGCTTGGCTTTCGGACTCCAGCGAAGTTTGTGCGGACCTTCGGGGATGCCGGGACGCTGCTGCGGCAAGGCTTCGCGGAGTATCGCGCGGAGGTGGCGGCGCGGACCTTTCCGAAGGAAGACGAAAGCTATCACCTCTCGCCGGAGGTCCGCGCAGAACTCGAAGCCGAGCCGGCCGGGCGAACGAAATAAACAATGCGGATTCTGCGTACGGTTGCGGAGATGCGGGCGGCGCGGCGGGAGGCGATTGCAAGTCCTGTCTTGCTGGGCCTGGTGCCGACCATGGGCGCGCTGCACGCTGGACACGTTTCGCTGGTCCGGGCAGCCAGGGCGGAGTGCGCCGCAGTCGTGGCATCGATCTTCGTCAATCCGACGCAATTTGGCCCAAACGAGGACTTCTCACGCTACCCGCGGACATTCGACGACGACTGCGCGCAACTGGAGGCCGAGGGTGTAGATCTGCTGTTTGCGCCGGCAGTGGAGGAGATGTACCCACGCGGGCCGCGGACATTGGTCGAGGTTGAGCAGATCGGCGATAAGCTCGACGGAATGACACGGCCGGGGCATTTCGTGGGTGTAGCGACGGTGGTGGCAAAGCTCTTCCACATCGTCGGACCGGACCGCGCGTACTTTGGCCAGAAAGATGCCGCGCAGGTCGCGGTGCTCCGCGCGATGGTCGAGGACTTAAACTTTCCGTTGGAGCTGGTCGTTTGCCCCACCGTGCGCGACGCGGATGGCTTGGCGCTCAGCTCGCGCAACCGCTATCTGACCGCCGAGGAGCGGGAGCAGGCGCGGGCGATCCCGGGAGCCTTGCTGCGGATTCCGGCTGGACTCTCGGTTGAGCAGCTGCGGGCATGGCTGCGGAAGAGATTGGACCAGACTCCGGGGCTGCGGCTGGAGTACGCCGAAGTAGTCGATCCACGAACCCTGCAGCCGGTCACCGACCTGCGTGGAGGCGCGCTGGTCGCGGTGTCGGTGCAGGTGGGCCGGACGCGGCTGATCGACAACGTGCTTTTGGAGAGCGAGCGATGAAAGTGCTGCTAGGCGTGACGGGAGGGATCGCAGCCTACAAGGCGGCGGAGTTGACGCGGCTGCTGCAGGCGGCGGAGGTCGAAGTGCAGGTGGCAATGACCGCCGCGGCTGAAGAGTTCGTGCGTCCGCTGACCTTCGCCGCGCTGACCGGCAAGCAGGTGCTGGGGTCCTTGTGGCAGCCGCAGGTGCAAGGCGAAGCGGAGTTTGCCATCGAGCACATCGCGGTGGCGCAGGCGATCGATGCGCTGGTGATCGCGCCGGCGACAGCCAACAGCCTGGCCAAGCTGGCACACGGGCTGGCGGACGATCTGCTCTCGACCGTGTACCTGGCGACCGAGGCCCCGGTCCTTGTGGCGCCGGCAATGAACGTGAACATGTGGAACCATCCGGCGACCCAGGCAAACTTGCGTGTGCTCGCAGACCGGGGCGTCGAGATTGTGCCGCCGGGCGCGGGCTATCTGGCCTGCGGGATGACCGGCAGCGGGCGGCTGGCGGAGGTGGAGGCGATTGCGGCGGCGGTGCTGGCTCGGTTGGCCAGGCGACAGGACCTGGCCGGGGAGCATGTGCTCGTCACGGCTGGCGGAACGCGCGAGGCGATCGATCCGGTGCGGTTCCTCGGCAATCGCTCCAGTGGCAAGATGGGGCATGCGCTGGCGGCGGCGGCATCGGAGCGTGGCGCGCGGGTGACGCTGGTGACGGCCTCTGGTTTGGCCGGGCCTCCGCGACAGGAGACAGTGCGCGTGAACACCGCGGCGGAGATGCGAGCGGCCGTGTTCGAGCGGCTGGACCGGGCGACAGTCGTCATCGGAGCGGCGGCGGTAGCGGACTTCCGCATGCGCGAGGTTGCGCCGGAGAAGCTGCGGCGCAGCGGGCGAATGACGCTGGAATTCGAGGCAACGGAGGACATTCTCGCGGAGGCAGTTGAGCGCCGGAGGCCCGGAACGCTGGTCATTGCCTTTGCGGCGGAGACCGCTGATCTGGCAGCGAACGCGCGCGCCAAGCTGCTGCGCAAGGGCGCGGACGCCATCGTTGTCAATGACGTTTCAGTAGCAGGGCTGGGCTTCGACTCGGAACGCAATGCGGGGCTCTGGTTGACCCGGGAGACGACGGAGGCGTTCGAGGAAAGCTCGAAACAGGTCATGGCGGAGCGGATTTTGGATCGGGTGAAGAGGCTTCGGACGGCAACCTTTGTTTCAGCGGAAACAGAACTCGCCCAACCTTAGCAAAGATTGCTTGAGGCTGGGCGAGCATCAGTCAAGGTCAATATGCAGAGCATACCGAGGACAAAGGTTCCCCTCGGCTGGGCATTGCGGACCTTCGCTAGGCGGTGCGAGAGAACCGGCGGCGAAGAGTGGCAAAGCCCGCGAGGCCGAAGCCGGTGAGGGTCAGCACCAGGGAATCCGGCTCCGGAGTGACCGTAGGAGCGGCTTCCGCTACGACGAACTGGCTGCCCGGATCTGCGAGCGGAGCGCCGATGTAGACGAACGAAGTGAGATCTAGGGCGCCTGCGCCGACACCGGTGGCTGTGCCGGGATAGGTGCCAAGGAGCTGAGCCGGGCTGTCCGTGCTCGTAAAGTCGAAGCCGGTGAGCGATTGTCCGGAGCCGAGCAGGCTGGAGGTCGTGGTCCATTGCAGGGCATGGCCGGCGTCGGTCGAAACCTCATTCCAACCCGCGGGCGAGCTGATGTTGGTTGGCACCGTGGGCAGGAACCCCGCTCCGGGAATCCAGGCAAACCAGAAGGTGCCGATAGTGGTGGTGCCGGTGTTGTTCAGGTTGACCGTGTAGTTGTACGCGCCGGAGGCAGTTTGCGTGTCAGTAAGCGTAGCCGTGGCGGAGATACCGGCGGCAAACAGGGCAGAGCTGGAAAGAGCGAGAAAGCCGGAGAGAACGAGCGTCTTGCGGAGCGGGTTGACCATGGGATGGATCTCCTTTACGCAGAAGATAGCATCGGCCTAAAGGCAAGATGTCACCGAATTGTCAATCCCTCGTCCGGGGACTGGAAAGGAGAAGCTGTCTGCGCGGGCGCGCTTCTCTACGGAAGCGTGCGACTGCGTTGAACGTGCGCAGTGAAGCTCTGACGCCGAGCGCTACGTGTGCTGGATGCGGGCCAGGATGCCGTTCCAAAGCTCGAGGCGCGCTTCAATGGCCTGAGCAGCGGCATCGCCGGCTTCGGCCCAAAGCTGGTCGTTCGTGCCGCAAAGATCCTCGATCATGCGTAGGGAAAGTGGACCGTGGTCTTCGCCGTCGACCTCGATATGCCGCTCAAGATACCAGACGAACTTCGTCAGGTTGTTTTCGCGCTGATCGAGCTCCCGGACGAGCGCGCGGAAGATGGTGGGGATAGCATCTTCGCGGCCGAAGGTGAAGGCCGCAGCGAGAGCGGGCAGTGAGGCCGAGCGGATGAGGGTGAAGGTGGTCTCGACGAAGCGGCAAGCCTCATCCGGCGCGCCGGCTGGCGTGCGGAAGGCGTGCACGGAGGTGGTGGGCTTGATGGAGGCGACGAGCGCAGAGACAAACGCGGTGGCGGCTCCGAACTCCTGCATGGCCTCAAGATAGAGCTCGAAGTGGGAGACGGGGCGTCCGGCGTAGAGATCGGATTCCTCGCCGAAGACGATCTCGTTGATGAAGCGGCGAGACTCCGGCAAGGCGGTCGGCGTCCAGGGCACGGAGGTGCAGGTAAGCCGCGCCTGCAGCGCTTTGAGCAAGGACATGAAGTCCCACACGGCAAAGACGTGCGACTGCATGAAGAGGCGCAGGTGCTCCGGCGTGCGAATAGAAGCGTAGAGCGGATGCGCGGCGAGGCGGGCCTGCAGGGGGGCGAGCCGGGCGTGAAGCTGCTGGAGCGAGCCGGGCTGAAGGTCGGGGGTGGAGGCGAGTGTGCTCACAGAGGAGATTAACGCCTGAGCGAGGCCGAGCGGGCGTGTCGGGGTAGAATCGGGGAATTACCAGGGTTTTTCCGGGAGAGATGAGCCACGCAATGGGTGTTGGTGTGAAGAAAAAGGCGCTCACGTTCCAGGAGCTGCTGTTTACCTTGCAGCGCTTCTGGGCTGAACGAGGCTGCGTGCTGCAGCAGCCGTACGACGTAGAGGTAGGCGCGGGGACGATGTCGCCAGACACGTTTCTACGGGTACTGGGACCGAAGCCGGTACGCATTGCCTATGCCCAGCCGAGCCGCCGCCCGGCCGACGGGCGCTACGGCGAGAACCCCAACCGCCTCTTCCGGCACACGCAGATGCAGGTGATCTTGAAGCCGCCTCCGGTCAACGTGCAGGAGCTCTACCTTGAAAGCCTGCAAGCGATCGGGATCGACCTGCGCGAGCACGATCTCAAGTTCGAGGAAGACAACTGGGAGTGGCCGGTGGGCGGCGCGTGGGGCGTGGGCTGGCAGGTGATGCTCGATGGCCTGGAGATCACGCAGTTCACCTACTTCCAGCAGTGCGGCGGCATGGACCTCGACCCGATTGCGGGCGAGATTACGTACGGTCTCGAGCGCATCGCCGGCTTTCTGCAGGACGTGGACTCCATCTACGACATCGTCTGGGCCGTCGAGCCGGACACAGGCAAAAAGACGACTTACGGCGAGATGCGGCTGGCCGAAGAAGAGCAGTTCTCGGCCTATGGCTTCGACTATGCCGAGGTGGATTCGTTGTGGGAGCACCTGCGGCTGTATGAGGCCGAGTGTCTGCGGCTGCTTGAGCGTGCGGATGAGCTCCTGAATCATCCGGACACAAGCAAGCTTGTTCATCGACGTTTGCCCATTCTGGGGATGTACGAGTTAGCCCTCAAGTGTTCCCACCTATTCAATCTGCTCGATGCGCGAGGCGCGATTTCGGTGACTGAGAGGGTTGGTGTCATGGCACGAATTCGTACTCTCATTCTGCGCACCGCAAGTACCTATCGGAACAAGAACGCTTTCGACTGGAAGTACGACGAGTTGCGGGCGCGACAACCATAAGTCCATTTCCACCGAATGGATGGAACGCGAGCTAAAAGAAAGTAAGGGATGGCTGATTTTTTGTTCGAGATCGGGTTGGAAGAGGTGCCGGCGCGCATGATTGCGAGCGCCGAAACGGAACTGCGCAAGCGGGTCGTAGACCTACTAACGCGGGAGCGGCTGGGTTCCGAAGCGATGGAAGCGCGAGCCTACTCGACCCCGCGGCGCCTTGCGGTGCTGGTCAGCGGAGTGCTTCAGCGCCAGCAGGATATAGCTGAAGAGCTGACGGGGCCGGCGGTGAAGATCGCGTACAAGGACGGCCAGCCCAACGGTACGCCAAGCCCGGCGGCAATCGCCTTCGCCAAGAAAGCCGGCGTGGCGGTCGATGCGCTGAAGATCGTGTCCACGCCCAAGGGGGACTACGTTGCGGCGACAGCGGTCAAGCCGGGGCGCGCGGCCGCCGAGGTGCTCGCAACGGAACTGCCGAAAGAACTTGCGGCAATCTACTGGGCGAAGAACATGTACTGGCGCGCAGGGAAGCCGGAGCGCTTTGTGCGGCCGGTGCGTTGGCTGCTGGCTCTACTCGGCGACGAGATTGTGCCGGTCGGGTTCGGCGGGTACACCGCCGGACGCGTAACCTACGGACATCGTGTGTTGTTCGGGGCTGCCCCGATCGAAGTTGGCGAGCCGCAAGCGTATCTCGCCGCACTGACCCAGGCGCACGTCATGGCCGATGTCGAACTGCGCCGGCATACGATTCGCAAGGCCCTTGACCGCGTCTGCCGGACGGCCGAAGGTACGCGCTGGCGCGAGGACCAAGCGCTCGTCGACAAGATGACCCACCTGACGGAGTGGCCGAGCGTGCTCCTGGGCAACTTCGACAAGGAGTATCTGTCGCTGCCGGAAGAGGTGCTGGTGACGGTGATGCGCGACCACCAAAACTACTTCGCGGTTGAGACCGGAGACGGCAAACTCGCGCCATACTTCCTGGCGGTGCTCAACACAGAGGCCGACGAAGCAGGGCAGGCGGTCATCCGGCACGGCAACGAGCGGGTGCTGCGCGCGCGGTTCAACGACGCAAAGTTTTTCTGGGAGTTTGACCAGCGCATGACACTCGAGGAGCGGCTGCCGCTGCTCGAAAAAGTGACCTTCCAGAAGGATCTCGGTAGCTATGCGGAAAAAACGGAGCGGGTCGTCCAGTTGTGCAAAATCTTTGTGGATCGTCCCGGTGTACAAAAGCTCGGGCTAGACTACAACGCACTGATTGATGCGGCTAGATTGGCCAAAACCGATCTGACCTCCGAGTTGGTCAAGGAGTTTACGGAGCTGCAGGGCGCCATCGGCGGACTCTACGCCCGGGCGCAGGGGTTCAGCGAGGCAAGTGCCGCCGCGATCTACGACCAGTATCGGCCGATGTCGATGGAGGATCGCATCCCGCGCACGGCGGAGGGGCAGGTGCTCGCGCTCGCGGATAAGGCGGACACCATCGCCGGCATGTTCAAGCTGGGCCTTGAGCCCACCGGATCGAAGGATCCGTTTGCGCTGCGGCGGGCGGCAAACGGCATCGTCAAGATCCTCGCCGAGGGCATGTTGCCAATCACATTGGGGGAGGTCGCGCAAGCCGGTGTCGGCTCCGGAGACGAAGCGCTTATCGGAAAGGTCGAGGTCTTCCTGGCTGAGCGGCTAGAGTTCTACCTGCGCGAGGCCAAGGGGCAAGCCTACGACGTTGTGGCGGCGGTGCTGGCCGTCGGCGCGGACGACGTGCGCGATGCCGTGGCGCGAACGGAGGCGGTCTCGGCAGTGCGGGGCGGCGAGGACTTTCGGGAGGTCTCGGCAGCGTTCAAGCGGATGAAAAACATCCTGGTGCAGGCGAGCGAGAAGAAGATTGCCGCCGCGCCTGTGCTCGACGTAGCCATGCTGAAGGATGGCGCCGAGCTGGCGCTGGCCGAAAAAGCCGCGGACCTGAAGCCGAAGGTGGCCGAGCTGCGCGCGCGGCAGGAGTATCGTGGGGCGCTCGAGGCAATCGCCACGCTGCGCCCGCAGGTGGATGCGTTCTTCGACGCCGTGATGGTCATGGATCCAGACGAGGTCGTGCGCGCCAACCGGCTGGCGCTGCTGGCGCGAACACTGGGCGACTTTAGCGGCATCGCGGACTTTGCGGAGATCGTGGTCGCCGGCTGACGAAAGTTCGGTCAGGCGACGTGGGAAGAGCATCGTTGCTCGCTCCAGCACATCTTTAAAGCAGCATGTTTTGGGGGATCTCTTGAGCAAACTATTGGAGCCGTTGCAGGTGGGAGCGTTGACGCTTCCGAATCGCGTCATCATGGCGCCGCTGACCCGGCTGCGGGGAACGGTCGATTATCTACCGACGCCGATCATGGCGGACTACTACCGGCAGCGCGCGACCGCTGGGCTGATCATCTCTGAAGGCACACCGGTTTCGCCCATGGGCGTGGGCTATGCGCGGGTTCCGGGAATCTGGAGCGCGCAGCAAACCGAGCTTTGGAAGCCGGTGACGGCCGCCGTGCATAAAGCTGGCGGACGGATCTTTGCGCAAATCTGGCACGTCGGGCGGGTGAGCGATTCGTCGTTTCTCGCCGGCAAGCAGCCAGTGGCACCAAGTGCGCTTGCGCCTCCGGGGACGGTGAGTCTGGTTCGGCCAAAGAAGGAGTTTGAAGTGCCGCGGGCGCTGCCGACCGACGAAATCCGGCACATCGTCGACGAGTTCCATCAGGGAGCGAAGAACGCCCAGGAGGCCGGCTTCGATGGGGTGGAGATCCACGGAGCCAATGGCTATCTGCTCGACCAGTTCCTCCACACGGCTTCAAATGTCCGCGACGACGAGTACGGCGGGTCAGTGGAGAATCGGGCACGGTTGCATATCGAGGTCGCAGAGGCGGCAAGTGCGGTCTTTGGAGCCGATCGCGTGGGCATGCACTTGGCGCCGCGCGGCGACTTCATGGGTATGGGCGACGCCAATCCTCGTGAGACGTTCCTCTATCTGGCGGAGCAGCTCGGCAAGCGCAAGCTCGCCTTCCTAATGGCGCGAGAGCACTTTGGCGACGATCGTCTGGGGCCGGATCTGAAGAAGGCGTTCGGCGGCGTGTACATCGCGAACGAGAACTACACGCAGGCGCAGGCGGAGCAGGTCATCGAGGCCGGCGAGGCCGATGCGGTGGGCTTCGGAAAGCTGTTTATCGCGAACCCGGACCTGGTCGAGCGGTTTAGGACGGGGGCCGCGCTGAACGAGCCCGATCCGGAGACATTCTACACGCACGGCCCTGAGGGGTACGTGGATTATCCAGCGCTGGCGGCGGATCAGGAACTGGTGGGCAGCAGA
>CALMVK010000019.1 GCA_937873145.1 uncultured Granulicella sp.
ATCGCTCCCTTCGAGGTCGTTGTAACCATCACCAACGTCAAGGAGGCCACGTTGGTCGAGGCCGGGGAGAAAATTGCCGCGGAGCTTGAAGCTGCAGGCTTGGACGTGCTGCTCGATGACCGCGACGAACGCGCCGGAGTCAAATTCAAGGACGCCGACCTGACCGGCATTCCGTTTCGCATTGCTGTAGGCAAAAAGCTGGCCGATGGTCAGGTCGAGCTATTGGATCGCTTGCGCGGCCAGAGCTCGGATGTGCCCGTCGGGCAGATCAGCCAAGCCCTGCGCGAGGCACTCACGTCTAAGCTGTAACCTGGGCTTCCACCCGCGGACTTATCCATGCCAGTTAAAGTAAAACTCGGTCCCCGCAAGACCAAAGCCGGTTTCGTCTCCACCGTCCTGCGGCTCTTGATGGTGCTCGTCCTGTTCGCCGTCGTCGCCGGAACCTGCATCTTTTTCTACTACTATCGCGAGTACCAGGACATCGTGGATCAACGCCTCGCCGCCGGTCCGATGTTTGCGTCCGTCGCGCAGATCTACGCGGCGCCGCAGGAAATTCGTGTCGGCCAGCAGCGCACCATCGACTCCATTGCCGCCGATCTTCGCTCCGCCGGCTACAACACCAACTCCGAGCTGGGAACCTTTGATCTGCGTCCTGATTCGATCTTGATCAAACCGGGGCCGCAGTCATTTCACACCACCGACGGAGCCACCATCGCGACCGACGGAGAACAGGTCGTCAGCATCACGGCCGACAATGGCGCACCGCTCAAAGCCTATGAGCTCGAGCCGCAGCTTATCACCGCGCTCTCTGAAGATAAGAACCGCACCAAGCGCCGGCTGGTCACCTTTAGAGAGATTCCGCCGCGTATGGTGGAGGCCGTCGTCGCCATCGAAGACCGGCGCTTCTTCGAGCATGGCGGCGTCAACTATCTGCGCACCGCCAAGTGCGCCTACCAGGATCTGATGTCGCGCCAAAAGGAGTGCGGCGGCTCTACCATCACGCAGCAGCTCGCACGCGGCTTCTTTCTTTCGCCGGAGAAGAAGTACTCCCGCAAGCTGCGCGAGATCATGATCACGTATCAACTCGAATCGCGCTTCAACAAGCAGCAGATCTTTGAGATGTACGCCAACTATGTTCCGCTCGGCCAACGCGGTTCCTTTGCCATCAACGGCTTCGGTGAGGCTGCCCAGGCCTTCTTCGGCAAGGATCTCAGCCGCCTCGATCTCGCCGAGTATGCCTTGCTGGCCGGAACCATCCAATCTCCTAGCCGCCTCAATCCGTACCGCCATCCGGATCGCGCCATGGAGCGCCGCAACGTCGTGTTGGACTCGATGGTCGAGACCGGCGCGCTGACTGAGGCGCAGGCAACCCGCGCCAAAGCCGAGCCGCTGCGACTGGCACCACCCAATGTAGATGCGAGCGAAGCCCCTTACTTTGTCGATCTCGTTCACGAGCAGCTAGTCCAGCGGCTTGGCGATGATCTAAGTCGGCAATCCTTGCGTATCTACACCTCCCTCGATCCTCAACTGCAACGCGTGGCATCAGAGGCCGTCGAGATCGGCATGCGCAATGTCGACGAACAAGTGCGCAAGCTGCATGCCAAGCAGTCGAGTCCCATCACCTACCCACAGGTCGCGCTGGTTGCGCTCAACCCACACACTGGGCAGATTCTCGCGCTCGTTGGCGGTCGGAACTACGGCACCTCGCAGCTCGATCATGCCGTCGCGCAGCGTCCCACTGGCTCGATCTTCAAGCCATTTGTGTACGCGACCGCCTTCAACTCCTCGCTGAACGGAACGAACCTTGATGGCAATGGACCCTTCACCGCCGTAACCCGCATTAGTGACGATCCGCAGGACTTCGGCACAAACGGCCAGTCGTACACTCCGGGGAACTTCGAAAAAGGCGAATACCCTGGCATGGTCACCGCCGCCGACGCGATCGCGCACTCGCTCAACATCGCTACCATTGCGCTCGCCCGGGAGGTCGGTTACGAGAACGTCGCCCAGCTTGCTCGTTCCGCAGGCATCACGCAAGCCAAGCCGACTCCGTCGATGGCGATCGGAACTTATAGCGCGACTCCTATCGACATGGCGGGCGCCTACACGGTTTTCGCCAACAACGGCGTTCACCTCACGCCCTGGATGCTCGCCAGCGTTCGCAATCAAAGCGGCGACGTGGTTGCCGACTTCGCTCCAGTCGCCAGTCAGGTCCTTGACTCGCGTGTGGCGTACCTGACGCAATCTCTGCTGCAGGGGGTGATGGCTCGCGGCACAGCGTCCACGGTGCGCGCTCATGGATTCAAAGCTCCGGCCGCAGGCAAAACCGGCACCTCGCACGACGCCTGGTTTGCCGGCTACACGTCAAATCTCATCTGCATCGTCTGGATCGGCAACGATGATTACACCGACATCAAACTGCAGGGCGCCCTTGCCGCAGCTCCCCTCTGGGCGGAGTTCATGAACCGAGCGATCAAGCTGCCGCAGTACTCTGATGTACACGACTTCACGAAGCCTGACGGCATCACCGATGTTCTCCTCGACAGAGTCTCAAGTTTGCCTGCGGATAGTACCTGCCCAAACGATTACACGGCGGCGTTCCTCAACGGAACCGTGCCTCCCGGCTCCTGCTCGCGCATGGGACAATCCAGTCAATCCATCGTGGATCAGATGCTCAGTGGCGGTTCTTCTGACTCCAATGACGGCAACTCCGATCCGAGCACGCCTCCTAAGCGCAATCTATTTAAACGCTTCTTTGGCGGCCCTCAGCCTGTACCTACCCCGAAACCTCCGCAGTGAAGATACCAACAAACGCCTACGGCACCTCCCTTCCCTGCCGTCCGGGAATGAAGACTGCGGCGACGTCATCTTCATACGCCAGCTGAAACCGGGGATCCAGCCGCAGAACCTGGGTCAGCGGGGCTTTCACCGGGCCGATCACCAGGCCGGCCGCCAACAACTCGCGATCCTTACTCCAGGAAGGCTCGGCGTTCCAGGTTGCCAGGAAGCGATCCAGCCGTTGGTCGCCATCCAGTGCTGCGCGTCCGTCCAGGCTCACGGGCATACGCAAGCTCCACATCAGGTATCCACCCCATGCGTAATCGTTATAGAGCGGGCCTGGATAGCCTTTGGCACGTACGGCCTCCACTGCGCGGACCGGCATCGTCTTGGCAAGATCGTCCGCGAGCCGGGCAGTATCCAGATGCAGCACGAGCAAGCCAGCCGCCAAGATTAGAGCAGTTCCGGCCCACGTCAGCGCAGAGAAAAGGGGTGCCGCGCGCGATGGTCGAATCGCCGTTTCTTGAGCCGATGTTTGGCCTAAGCGCGACGCAACCAAGGCACTGGCGACTACGGCGAGGACCCACACATCCCGTTGCGAACGGAACGCCAGCCAGCAGGCTAGAGCGAAGGTCGAGCCCTCAAACAACGTTACGCGACGCTCCCAGCCAACACTCATGGCCGCTCCCAGCGTCAGCAGAAGAACGATGTAATCCGGCAGGCTACGAAACGGGATCGCCTGCAACTCGCTTACGTGATCCATCACGCCTGGTTGCGCAGCCAGATCATAGGCCGCTTGGTAAAGATGCCAGCCATAGGGATTTGCGCAGGTAGCGAGCACAGAGCCAAGCAAAGTTCCAAGCAGCAGGACTGCAGGCACGGGTGGGACAGACCGGGACTTCCACTGAAGCAGCATCGCCTCTACGCAGGCCAATCCCAAGACTAGTAGGCCGTCGATAAATTGAATGTGCAGGTTAGCCCAAAGTGCAAAAAGCACGGGAAGCCAGGCGAGCGCGGCTGCCTGGCCATGGCGTCGTACCCGATAAAGAATCTGCATCTCCAAAATAAAAAATAGGATCGAGAAATGCCACGGACGAGGCGTGTACAGACGGCCAAGGCTGAGTGCCGCAGCCAACGTAAGCAGCACCGCAACGCTGAAGTCCGGGCAGAGGCGCCGTATGAGACGATGCAGAGCACACGTAATCGCCGCCAGCATCGCCATCGTATACAGCACAAGTCCAAGTAGCCCGAAACGCTGAAACAACTGCAGAACCAGAAGCTCAAAGAGCCAGCTATACGCCGCCCACGGCTTGCCCGCAGCAAAGCTGGTGAAGGGATCTACGTGCGGAATAGCGTGGTTAACCATCATCCACTGCGCATTGCGAAGGTGCCACCACACGTCCGGATCTGTCACGCAGGCCGTATGAGCACACACCAGCGCCGGTACCGCGTACAGCATGGCGACAAGGACTGCCTGGATCGCCTGCTCCGTCTGGGCACGCAGTCTCGGGGAAGCCGCAACGCGGCCACGTTCGCGCCCGTACTCCTGTTCCAGTTCAGCAGTTACGCTCACACAGCCAAGCTTAAGAAGTTCTTTGGCGCAAGACCATCCCACAAAGGTGGTCCTGATCCTCTGGAGGGGTCACTTGAGCCGCTTCAGCCCCTGTGCCATACTTGGGCATCGGCTGCGTTCCCGTTGGGCTCTGTACGGGAAGGCGGCCAGATAAGAGCCGGGATGGCGGAACTGGCAGACGCAGCGGACTCAAAATCCGCCGAGGGCAACCTCGTGGGGGTTCGACCCCCCCTCCCGGCACC
>CALMVK010000020.1 GCA_937873145.1 uncultured Granulicella sp.
CCCATACGCCGCAAAACGCCGCCGCTCCACTACCGACATCGCCAGCGCCGCCAACGCAACAGCCGCGAAGCTAATCGAATCGCCCCAAAAGGTTACCGCCGGTGTCATCTGCCGCGCTACATCGGCCCCCTTCGTCGGCAGCAGATGAAAGTGCCGCATGGCAGGCACCGCCGTCCGCTCGAGCGCATACGCCACCAGCAAAAACAGCAATAAACTCCACCCCGCCCGCAGACCGTCCGCCCCCACCAGCACCCAACGCAGCGTACCCCGCGCCGCGCCGTCTGGATCCTCTCGTCTTCTCACGGTCGACTCCAAACCTCCGCCTCCCCGTACCCACCTCATCTGTCATGCTACAGATATCCCGAGCCGCATAAGGAATCTGTCGTGATCTTCCGCGTTCTGCACCACAACCAGTGCTTCGATGGAGCCTGTTCCGCCGCCCTCTTCACCAAATTCCATGCCAGCATCCTCGGCACAGCGCAAGCCTACGAGTACCGCGGCCTCGCCCACAGCACTCCCGGCCCCATCCCTGAGAGCGTCTTCGGTCCCGGCGAAAACGCTATCGTCGACTTCAAATACTCACCCTCTCCACGCCTCACCTGGTGGTTCGACCACCATCAGTCCGCCTTCCTATCCCCTGAAGACCGCACTCACTTTGAAGCCGCCCAGCAAGCCGCCCAGCGCACCGGCGACTCCCCCCGCCAGTTTTTCGACCCCAACTTTATCTCCTGCACCGGCTTCATCGCCGCCTGCGCCTCCCAGCACTTCGGCTTCGACCTCACCGGTCTCGACGATTTGCTCTTCTGGGCCGACATCATCGACGGCGCCCGCTTCCCGAGCGCAAAGATGGCCGTCGAGATGCACGAACCTGCCATCCAACTCGCTCTCGTGATCGAAAACGCCGACACACCGGACCTTATCCCGCGCATTATTCCGCACCTCACCGTGTCACCCTTTGCTGAAATCGTCGCCCTCCCCTTCGTCCAGCAGCGCATCGAGCCTCTGCTCGAAAAACATCGGGCCTCGATCGACCTCATCCGTCAGCGTGCCGTGCTCGACCAGCAAGTCATCTTCTTCGACCTACTCGACCGCGAGACCGAGGCCCTCAGCAAATTTATCCCGTACTTCCTCTATCCCGAGGCCACGTACACCGTCGCCGTCACCCGCTCCCGAACGCGCACCAAGATCTCGGTCGGCACCAATCCCTGGACGCCTCTTCCATCCGCGCACCTGGTCAATATTGCCGCGATTTGCGAGCGCTTCGGCGGCGGAGGTCACGCCCGCGTGGGCGCCATCAGCCTGGGTGCCAGCGAGGCAGATCTTGCCCGCACCAACGCGCGGAGCATCGCCGCCGAACTCCGTGCCGCCGTGGGGCAACGAGAGGCCATGCCCAGCCACTCAGAGAGATAAGAGGAAGCCAGCATGATCACCGTATTGTTTCTCATCCTTGTCGTTGGAGCCGCCATTGGCGGAGTCTATCTCGCCATGACCAGTGGCACCCGCGGCGGCCGCCATAACAAAGCCTCGATGCCCGTCGTTCACAGTCAAGACAGCACCAACCCACGGGGCGACATTCGCACTGGCACTGGCGTCGACTAAGCAGGCTTTCTTATGAATGGAGTGCATGACATAGAAGTCTCTTTGTGCAAAGCGCTCTTTCTAATTGATTACCGAAGACGAGCACAGAAGGCAGCTCTGCTGCAAAAGAGGCAAGTGTGCAGGCGTATAGGTTCCCATCCGGATGGAATCTGCTAACGTCCGGCGGGCAGAAGGATTCATTTCCTTATAGGCCTGATTAGGTACCTCCACCCAGTAGACAGGTCCAAGTTGGCCGCCCCTTGCAAGAGACCTTCTATATGCTTCCATTCCTGACAGTGTGAAGAGTTCACGACCTTTCAGAAACTTGTAACCTCCAACATCCTTTCGCACTGCGAACACAGCGCATAGAAAGATTACGGAAGCGAGCACCCAACGGGAAAGTACGAGGTATTTTGACATTCCGAGCCGTGTCGCACAAGCAAACCATGCGAACACGAGCAAAAGTGTGCAGTACATCTGGTAACGCGAAGAAATTGCCTGAAGGAGGCCAAATTCTGAGCGGATTCCACCAACCCCAAATGCCGTCAAAATAAGAAAGAGCGTGCAGTAGCCGATCTCCGGAAATTTACGAAAGTATCCGGTCCAAAGCAGGTAAACGTTCAAGGCACAAAGCGATAGTCCAAGAATTGCGCTACCGTGGGATGCTTCACTGCCCATCATTGCAAGTGTGTACATGAGGCTGAAGTGCTTTAAGGTTACAAAGATAGACCGGTGCGTCGCAACCTGAGAGGAGAGTAAGTTGAAATGAAAGGCATACGCTTTTACCAGGATGCTCGCGCCGGCGAGCCAGCAGACAAGCTGCCGATATCTTTTCTCTAAAATCAGGATGAGCATGCTGATTGGGATTACTAGTAAGCCATTGCCCGAAGCTGCTATAGCGAGAACAAGGCATACGAGCGACGCCGAAAAGTAACTCCATCGTTTGCGTACAAGCAGGCCCAGTGCAAGAAATGAAAAAAGCAGCACAGGAAGATTTTGTAGTCCGGCCATTGACCAGTTAAGGGTTTCGGCATAACTGAGCTGAAATAATAACCATGACGCTGGAGCAAACCAGAGAAGACGGTCCGCAAGGCTTTTCTGTTGTAAGGGAAAAAGTTTCCAAAGCAAAACGCCCAGACCCAAGACGACGCTGTCACCTAAAAGGCTGAGCACATAGAAATTGACATGTCCAAACAGCTTCACCTGCAACCACGCCATGGCCACATCCAGCCATAGCTTGTATTCGTTATGCTGTGCGCCTAGAAAGTAGGAGATCTTATTGGATGTCGAGGTGATCTTCCCGAGTTCATCGATCGGTACTAATAAGGCGTGATAGTCGTCCAGCAGTGGCAAATTATAGCAAAACCGCACCAGTACGAAATAAAAGATCAAGGCAGGCAGCACAACAATCAGAGCGCAACAAAGCACGCGGACAGTTGAATCGATCCCTTTCTGCTTATGCATCAGCACATGTTACACCGGTCGTACTTTCGAAGACCGCTCTAGAAAGCTCACCTGCCTGCCGGATGGATCAAACCTCACTCAGCCCACTATTTTGCAGGCATATTCTGCTCAAACCAGGCGACCTCACGCGCATCCCGGTCCTTAATATGTGCTGGATCCCGGAAGCCATGGCCTTCGTTCGGATACACCACCAGTTGCGTCTTCACACCCTCCGCCCGCAGCGCATGCCAGAACTCAAAGGATTGCGGCGCCGGACACTCGCCATCCCGGTCGCCGACAATCACCAGCGTCGGCGTCTTCACCTTTTTGATGAAGTTGATTGCGGAAGACTTGGCGTAGACCGCCGGATCGTCATACACCGTCGCTCCGAAGAACGGCACCATCCACTGGTCGATCGAGTTCTCCCCATAGTAGGACTGCCAGTTTGAGAGACCTGCGCCCGCCACGGCTGCCCGGAAGCGCGTCGTCTGGGTCACTGCGAACATCGTCATAAATCCGCCATAGCTCCAGCCCGTCAAACCTTCGCGAGTCTTGTCGATCGAAACTCTCTTCTCGATGGAGTCCATGCCCGCCTCGATGTCGCGCAGGTCGCCGTAGCCGAAATCCTTGATGTTGGCCGCGGTAAATTTCTCGCCTTCGCCAAAGCTGCCGCGCGGGTTTGGCGAGAACTCAAAGTAGCCGAGCTCCGACCACATTGACCCACTCCAGCGCGCCCCCGCCGAGGCCGAAGGACCGCCATGTACCTGCACGATCAACGGGTACTTCTTTGCCGGATCGTAGTTTTTCGGGTAAGTCAGCCAGCCCTGCACGTCGAAGCCCTCGTTCTTCCACACGACCGATTCGGTCCGCGCCGGCGGCTTCGCCCCGGCATTCAGGTGCGTCAGTGGACGAGCCTCGCCGAACGGCCCTGCCCACACCTCCGGAGCCATCGCATGGCCGGACTCCACATAGGCGAGAGTGCCTCCGCTCGAGAGACTCACCGCATCCTTGATAGGACCGCCTCCTACCGAGACCTCGCCCAGATCCACCTGCTGCTGCTCCGCCCCCCCGTTCACCGAGTAGTTCGCTAGCCACGTATGACCGCGACGATCCTCGACAAAGCCAATCGAATCATCCCCCGTCCAGGCCAGATACGTCGGCGTTCCATCGATGTTCGGCGTGACATCCGTCGGTTGGCCGCCTTGTGCGCTCACCACCCACACATCGCCGCCGGTCGAGCCCTGGTCGGACATCAAGCCGCCGATGAACGCAATCCGCTTACCATCCGGGGAGAAACGGGGAACCGCAATCTGCAGTCCATGCAGGGCAGAGGTGGTTGTGTTCGGATCGAAGACCACCAGGGGAGTTCCTTGGGCAGCCTGTGTGTACAGCTTTGCGATCCACCACGTGTTCTCGCCGGGAGGGGCTGCGGCAATATAAGTGATCTCTTTCGCTACGGGCGACCAGTTGAACTCATAGACATGCAACGTCGACGGCGTCAGGAAAGCGCCTGCTCCCGTACCGGTGTCAACGGCATATACCCGCTGAATTTCGACGCCATCTTCTCCGATCACCCCCGACCATGGCTTCATCGCCGCCAGCGCACCGGCATTTCTCGTCGCGTTCTCGACAAACAAAAACGCCATCGATCTGCCATCCGACGAGAAGGCCGCCTGCTGAAAGATTCCCGTCACATGCGTTAGTTGCCGGCTCTCGCCCGTGGCGCGCGACCACAAAAAGATCTGCGGCTGCCCAGCCTGCTCTGTCTTGCTCGTGCAAGTCGAGGTGTAGGCCAGCGTCTTCGAGTCTGGCGCCCACACCGGGGACGAGTTCGAGCAGGCCGTCTCACCACCCGGCGCAATGAGCTTCTCTTTGGCCGGGTCCGGATGCGCCATCTCAGTCAGGTGCAGCGTCATGGTTCGACCATCGCTGATCGTCCACGCCACCATCGTTCCGTCCGGTGAGATCGCTGCCTGCCGGGGAGCCCGCAGCGTCGTCTGCGCCGCCGCCAGAGCCGCCAGGCGGGGATCGGGGTTCGCCATCGGAGCCCACGCCGAAGTTCCGGACTGAGCAGAAAGAAGAGGGTTCAACGCCATGCACAGCGTAGCGGCAAAGAAAGAGGCAGGCACACATTTCATAGAAGAAACCTATCATCATGCGCGCCTGCACACGAAAAAAGTCGCTTGCAAGGTCTCTCTCAACTCGTTTGCTTTGAAGACTTTGTCTGAGACGGCAGCCGCCCTCGAGACGAGGTCCAGACCTAACTGCAATGTTTTGAATATTTTGTACACGTTTGGGGGAGGGAGGGGATGCCTTTCTCGTGGTAGATTGCTCGCATGCAGCGCGAGAACAACTTCGACCTGCTCCGGCTCGTCCTCGCCTGGGTTGTCGTCCTTGTGCACACCGCCGACCTGAGCCTTGCGCCCCAGTTCGCGCCTATCAGCCGCCTCCTGAGCTCCCGCATGGCCGTCGAGGGCTTCTTCGCCATTAGCGGCTGCCTCATCGTCGCCAGCTGGGACCGCTCGCGCACCGTGTCCGGCTACTTCCGCCGCCGCGCTCAGCGCATTCTGCCCGGCTACTGGTTCGCCTTTCTCTATACGATCGTGCTTGGAGCCGCCGTCTCGATCCTACCTCCGGCCCGCTTTCTGGCCACCTCCGCCACTTGGAAGTACATTGCTGCAAACCTGGCTTTTGCGAACTTTCTCCATCCCGGCTTGCCTGGCGTCTTCCCCCATAATGACCTCTCGGCGGTCAATGGAGCGCTTTGGACGCTTAAAATCGAGGTCATGTTTTATCTTTTCGTCCCCGTGCTGATCGGGTGCTGCCGCCGCATCGGGACTGCCTGGACGCTCGCCAGCTGCTTCCTCTTATCGCTTGTCTATCGCATGGTGCTCGAGGGAGGAGGTCACCATACCCTGGCGGTTCAACTTCCCGGCCAACTGTCCTTTTTTCTCGTAGGGGCTGGCGTCTACTTCTACTTCGGCTGGTTTCAGCAGCATTCGCACCTGGTCTGGGCGGTCGCGCTTGTGTCGACTGGCCTCGGTTGCGGCTTTGGCTTCTTTCCTTTGCGCGCCCTCGGCGTCCCGCTGTTGGTGCTCGCGATTGCTTTCTTGCTGCCTGCGGTGCGGGGAGTGACGCGCTTTGGAGACTTCTCCTACGGCACCTATGTCCTGCACTTCCCGACCGTGCAGCTTTTTATCAGCCTCGGCTTCTTCTCGCGCTCGCCGTGGTTGGCCCTGTGCGCGTTGGTATTTACGGTTGGGCTGTTGGCGGCTTTCTCCTGGTACGCGGTAGAGCGCCACTTCCTTCGCCCGTCCCGCGTTCGTCAGCAGGAGACGGAAGTGGCGGCGGCCGTCGCCTGAGAGAGTCTTGACGCAGGGTCAAGTGTTTGATAGAGTCCAGAGGTTACGCTGTAAGTCTCGATTTTGCTCTTTAGATGTACCTTTGATTCGACCAGCGAACGTGATTGAGATACACTCTAGATGTTGCTTTAGTTTTACCGTAGAGTCACCGTAGTCTGGTGTGTCTTTACGAGCCTTCGCAAACGCGGCTGCGACACCCTCCTCCTCGGTACGGGCTATGCGGTCATCGGACAGCGAAACGGAATTGGCTCCGCCTTCATCCGGTAAGAGACCAGTCACCGTCGACTGTATTTCGTCTGATTCTGCTAGACAGACATACAGCAGGGACAATTTCTGCGCGAGGCGCTTCAGCGTCCTCTGTTTTTCTGCGTAACCTGTCTCGCTTGTAAGGAAGCAATGCGGGTTGTGATCTGTGTGAGCGGTTTCGATGTACTTGTTGTTACAGGAGTTTCTAGTGCCTACGTTTCACCAACTCGTTAAGCAAGGTCGTACGCCTACTCGTTACAAGACTGCCAGCCCGGCACTTCAGGGCTCTCCGCAGCGTCGCGGCGTATGCACGCGTGTCTACACGCAAACCCCTAAAAAGCCCAATTCGGCATTGCGGAAAGTCGCACGCGTTCGTCTGACGAACGGGATTGAAGTGACGACGTACATTCCGGGCATCGGTCATAATCTTCAGGAGCATTCGATCGTGCTGATCCGTGGTGGACGCGTGAAGGATCTGCCTGGTGTGCGCTATCACGTGGTGCGTGGCACGCTCGATTCGGTCGGTGTTGCGAAGCGTATGCAAAGCCGGTCTAAGTATGGAGCAAAGCGTCCCAAGGCCGCAGCCAAATAGTTAGTTAGCTATTTAAGTGAATGGTTTAGTTGATTTAAATGGATTAATAGGTTCAGCGGCTTGAGATTTCCACGGCCCTGAAGGAAGAAGAGAAGAGAGATGCCGAGAAAAGGTTTTATTGCGAAGCGTGATGTTGCTCCGGATCCGATTTATCAATCGACTCTGGTAACCAAGTTTGTGAACTCCATGATGTGGGGCGGAAAGAAGTCGACTGCACAAGGTATCTTCTATATTGCAATGACGAATCTAGAACAAAAGGGCGGCGATGAGGCGCTCAAGCTGTTCAAGAAGGCGGTCGAGAATTGCAAGCCATTGCTTGAGGTAAAAAGCAGGCGTGTCGGTGGCGCGAATTATCAGGTGCCGATTGAAGTGCTTCCTGAGCGGCGCACCTCTCTTGCGATTCGCTGGCTGGTAACGTACGGTCGGGCACGCGGAGAAAAGGGCATGGTAGAAAAGCTAACTGCCGAACTGCTCGATGCTGCCAATGGTCGTGGAGCTGCCATGAAAAAGAAGGAAGATGTGCACCGCATGGCTGAAGCGAATAAGGCTTTTGCTCACTATCGCTGGTAGGGCTTTTTAGTTCCGATTTCGTTGCTGTTTGCATTTACCGCAGGCGCGCCTGCAGAGAAGAGATACGACCGTGGCACGCACTATTCCTCTGAATCGTTGCCGGAATATTGGAATCATGGCGCATATCGACGCCGGCAAGACGACGACGACCGAGCGCATCCTGTTCTATACCGGCATCACCCATCGTATTGGCGAAGTGCACGAAGGCACTGCGACCATGGATTGGATGGAGCAGGAGCAAGAGCGCGGCATTACGATTACCTCTGCCGCTACCACCTGCACCTGGAAAAATCAGCGAATCAATATCATTGACACGCCCGGCCACGTAGACTTCACGGCCGAGGTGGAGCGCAGTCTACGAGTTCTTGACGGCGCGGTAGCGTGCTTTGATGCTGTTGCCGGCGTGCAGCCGCAATCAGAAACAGTCTGGCGTCAGGCAGATAAATACAAGGTTCCTCGAGTCTGCTTTATTAATAAGATGGACAAGGCTGGCGCCGATGCCGTATATGCCACGTCCACTATTGTGGATCGCTTAGGTGCGCGGGCGGTTCCGATCAACATTCAAATCGGCGCTGAGGCCAAGTTTGCCGGTGTAGTTGATCTTGTCACGATGAAAGCAATTTTGTGGCATGACGAGACAATGGGCGCGGAGTATTCCATCGAAGAGATTCCGGCCGACCTGCTCGACACAGCAAAGTCTGCACGTGCTGCCTTGATCGAAGCGGTTGCTGACTCCGATGATGTCATCATGAATCTTTACCTCGAGGGCGAGGAGCCGACTGAAGCTCAGCTCAAGGCGGGTATTCGTAAAGCAACCATTGCAATGAATATCTTCCCGGTTCTTTGCGGTTCGTCCTTCAAAAATAAGGGAGTACAAACGCTGCTCGACGCGGTTGTCGACTACTTGCCAAGTCCTCTGGACATTCCTCCCATGATTGGCCATGATCCTGAGAACATGGAGCGTGAAATCATCCGCAAGGCAGATGATACCGAGCCACTCTCCGCGCTTGGTTTTAAGATCATGACCGATCCATTTGTCGGTCAACTCATCTTTATTCGAATCTACTCAGGCGTGCTCAAAACCGGGGATACTACGCTAAACCCCCGTACGGGAAAAACTGAGCGAATCGGCCGTTTGTTGAAGATGCATGCCAACAAACGTGAAGAGATCACGGAGATTATGGCTGGCGATATCTGCGCTGCGGTCGGGCTTAAAAACCTGATCACCGGCGATACGATCTGCTCGGATCGGTCTCCCGTTGTGCTCGAGTCGATCGATTTTCCGAAGCCGGTGATTGAGGTCGCAGTTGAGCCTAAGACTAAGGCCGATCAGGAGAAGATGGGCGTCGCGCTCTCCAAGCTGGCGCAGGAGGACCCAACTTTTAACGTTCGAACTGATGTAGATTCGGGACAGACGATCATTGCTGGAATGGGTGAACTCCATCTTGAGATCATTGTCGATCGCATGATGCGTGAGTACAAGGTTGAGGCGAATGTCGGCAAGCCGCAGGTAAACTATCGCGAAACGATTCGCGGGAATGCCGATGCAGAGGGAAAGTATATTCGTCAGACCGGAGGCTCAGGGAACTACGGCCATGCCAAAATTCGCATTGAGCCAAATCAACCCGGCAAAGGCTATGAATTCTCAAACGATACGAAGGGCGGAACTATCCCTAAAGAGTATATCAAGCCAATCGATCAAGGGATTCAGGAGGCCATGCAAGGGGGTGTCTTGGCGGGGTATGAGATGGTCGACATTAAAGTGTCGCTCTACGATGGCAGCTACCATGACGTGGACTCGAATGAAATGGCTTTCAAAATTGCCGGATCGATGGCCTTTAAAGAGGCTGCTCGTAAAGCGAAGCCGGTTCTGCTTGAACCCGTGATGGCCGTTGAAGTGACCGTACCTGAGGATTACATGGGTACGATCATTGGCGATCTCAATTCACGGCGAGGTCGCATCGAGGGTATGGAGATGGTTGGCAATACGCAAGCCATCCGCGCCTCTGTTCCGTTGTCTACCATGTTTGGATATGCCACTCACATGCGTGGTGCGACCCAGGGTCGAGCCAACTACTCAATGCAGTTCAAGCAATATGAAGAGGCGCCTCGGTCGGTTTCAGAAGAAATTATTGCCAAGCAAACTGGTAAGGACAAGGAACGGTAGAGGCGTATTTACGCGAGATACCAGTCAGTCCATTTAGATCTAGTACAGCACACTTAGATAAAGTATTTAGGAGAGCATGATGGGTAAGGAGAAGTTTGA
>CALMVK010000021.1 GCA_937873145.1 uncultured Granulicella sp.
GTTCCGCCTTCCGCTTAGCTGGTTCAGTCTGCTCAGAGGGTGCGGATGCGCCATGTGTTCGTCTCATCTTGCGTCCAGGTTTCATGTACTGACGCGCTGTTGAAAGCGTCATTCCAATACCGACTCCCTTCAGGTCGTCGAGGATCGTCTCAAGAGAATGACCAGTGGCAAGTGCCTCTTTCGCGCGGGCCTTCAATCTTAGAAATGCATCTCTCCGGCTATAGATCCTGACTTGCGCAAGTGGTGGTTCCGCAACTCGCTTCTCCAAGAGTTTTAGGGCCTGATCGATCATTTCCTCTGTGACTACTCGATTCTTTGCCAAGGGTATCTCCAGCGTTACAGCAAGACTTACAAATGCAAAGTAGCACAAGAAAAGATTGCAAACATAAGGCGAAAAACACCACGGATGTAGTTACACGCAGTGTTTCTTAGTCGAGCGTGAGGAGGCGTAAGAGGGCTTGTAAAAATAAATATCTGCGTCTAGCGTGGCTTCATCGTGACGTTTCTGCAGACGCTAAGATCAATTACCAATCATGTGTTCACAGAGCAGTACAGGATGCGGGTTGTCCGTACACATGCTGCGCATGTTCCCGAACAAACCACGTCTTTCATGCTCCGCGCTTCGCTTGTCGCGGTGGAGACTGATCCTGAAGCGGACACGCTTCGCGTATGGAAAGACCTATGCCGTTCCATTTACGAACCTCTGAGCGAGCAAGCTGTCGACTTGAAATACGACTCACCAATGCAGAACGTGAACAGCTTAAGGAGATGGCGGAAGCGGCTGGTCTCAGCGTGAGCGAGTTGCTTCGTCTCAGGGCGTTAGGTCGCGCCGTCCAGGCGTCTTCTGACATGACAACTATTCGTGAACTGCGTCGTTTGGGCGGTCTTCAGAAGCACACCATTAACAAGCTCTTGAATGAGACCGGAGTGACGGCTGAGTGCATCGACACTATTAAGGCATTGCGAGAAGCGATTGAAAGGCTGGCGCGATGATCATCAAGAAGGTGCCGAACCCAAGAAAGCCATCGCCGAAAGCTACACGCATAGGAGCTCTCTTGGATTACATCGGGGCTCATGCGAATGAAAAACTGGAGCGGCGTTTTGCAACGGGTGATTTCCTGACGGAGTCAAGCCAGGGTCAACGGGCCGAGATGATTGCTCTAGCTAGCGAGGCAACGAGAAGTAAGGATCCGATCGATCATTGGCTCTTCAGTTGGAAGGCTGGCGAGCAGCCAAGTGAAGCCCATTGCCGCGAAGCTGTAGAAATATTGAAGCGGAACCTTGGTTTGTCTGCCGATCACCAAGCCATCTGTGCCCTCCATCGAAACACCGATAATGTTCACCTGCACGTGGTTGTCAACAGGACGGACCCACAGACATTTCGAGTAGCAGATAACGGTTGGAGTATAGATCGTGGGCACCAAGCATTGGCCGAAATCGTGCAGCGGCAGGGCTGGGAGCAGGAAGTTCATTCCTTGTATGGTGCTGGTGGATACACTTTGCGACAGAACAGGCTGGTACCGCAACCGGGTACGAAGGCTAGAGACTTTGAGAATGCTACTGGAGCGAAATCGGCTGAGCGGGTTGCCATCGAAGAAGTTCCGCTTCTGCTTCGAGCAGCATGTAACTGGAACGACGTGCATTCCAGCCTCGACGCCAAGGAAATTCGCTTTGAGCAGAAAGGTAGCGGCGCTTTGATATGGGTCGGTGGCATAGCCGTAAAAGCATCGACTATCGGACGGGAGTTCAGTAGGAAACGCCTTGAGGAACGCTTCGGTCCGTTTGAACCTGCGGGAAAGACGAGTGCATCACGAGTAAGGGAACAGGTGTTCGAACCTTTGCGCGAGAGCCGAGGAGGTCAGTGGGTGGCGTATCGTTCCTCTCTGGAGACGCGGGCGGTAGAAAGGGACGACGCACAAAGGGATTTACGAACTTCACACCGACAGGCAAAGACCGAGCAACTAGTTGACTTCGGCGTGAGCGGAGCGAGCTCTATTCTGACGGCAAGTGGACAGG
>CALMVK010000022.1:0-3812 GCA_937873145.1 uncultured Granulicella sp.
CATAAGGCTTGACCAGACATTCCAGTGGCGTCCGCAAACATCCGCAGCTCGAAACTTCGTTCAGGTTCGGCCACGGCCAATAGTAAGTAGCCATCGAGCGTAAGACAAACATGAGAAGTACGAGAACCACCGCCGACCCGAGCACCCCTATCTTGCGGGTAGAACTCAGAGCCTCCCAGGATTCAAAATACGACAAGCACGCCCAATACTTTCCATCCTCACTTGGAGCCATATTTCCCCGCCTTCTCTCTACGATTGATGGGACCAAAATCCAGCAGCATCGAAAGTCCAGCCAGAGGCAAGAACAACGCCAAGGCAACGGGCACATACAAATCAGATAAACAAACCGCGCAGATGAAACGCCCCGAGCTGGCAAAGAACGCTATCCAGTCAACGACTCCCCCTCTAAATAGGAAAGACAACGCTTGACTAAAACCAACAGCCGCGATCACGTAGAAGACCCCCCGCAGCACATACGCTTCAAACCAGCCCTTCGCTTCCCGTGTCGCAAAAACGAAGCAGACCCAGACCAGCAGTGCCCGCGCAACATAATCGCTAAACGCCGAACCAGTCAAATGAGCCGTGTGCAAGACGTTCACGAAGCTCACATGCGGCCCGAGGTGAACCATCGGATCAGTGAACAACCCCGTTTGCCGCCTGAGAGGATGGGCAACAATGCCAATGCCAAGCATTTGAGGGATGAACGATGTCAGTTGATCCATGAACACCGCTGCTGAAACCCACCAAACGAAATGCCGTGCAGCACTGTTATCTAAAATCACTGACACGCCTCCATTCGGTCAGAGATGACCTCACTTCCAGCATCACTCCAGAGCGAGGGTTGATTCTCCAGTGTTTGTTTGCGGTTGGCTTCATTCACTCTGCTTTCCCACTTCGCGACGAGACGTGCGGCCTGCTTTGCTTTTCGCCGCGCCCTTGCCAGCATCCGTTCCGCGTGTTGACGCTCCCGAGCTGGTTCGTTCATTCACAACCACCTACGCCATTCTCGCAAACCCGAATGTATGCCACCCAGCCATTTACCTTGAAGGACTCACCTTCATCCGTCTTTAGCGTGAACACATCATCCAGATCGACGAATCCGGTCACGGGATCGACGGAGCGACCGGAGATAATCTCGCCTTCGAGGATAGTCCCTTCGAGATCGGTAAACTCACACGTAACGCGCATTAGGCGACCTCGGATTTCGCGAAAAGCAATATCTCTTGCTCAGGTTCGACAGGAACCGTTCCGTTATGCGTCCCGCCCGTCGGCACGTAGCTGGTGCATGTTGCCCAGCGCACGTGCAACAGATCCAGTCGCGATGCCCACGACCATAAAGCTAATCACCCAGGCAGCAGGCAGGTGGTAATGCAGAAGCCCTTTATCGGCGCACATCTCGACAAAGAATCCGACAACGCCAAGCCACATGCACACGACACCGACCCGCTTTCCCACATCCCAGAACCGCTGGCCTTGCTTAGCAGCAACTTTCATCACTGGCCTCTTTTGCGTCTCGTCTGAACTTAGAACTTCCCTCGTGGAGCCCACCACCGAATACCCTTGCCTCTCAACACGGCAATATCATTTCTAACGACTTCTGAAATCAGGAACAGAAAGACTCCCGCAATGACCACGAACACCAACAGTGGAGCGTGAAGAGCCAGCCAAATCCAGGCAGATCAATCCCGAGAACAACAAGAAAGGGTATTCAACCACTCGTTTCTTCCACGATGGTGTGAGGTCAAAGATGAATCCTAACACCAGGGCTGGAAACAAAACGAAGCTCAGTTTTATTAGTGTTGCGTCGGAAAGGAATGACACCATCACAGCCTCCGTTACTTTACGATTGGTCGGTTTCCCGGCACTGCGTTATTAGACCTCTCCACCGTCATGCCAATCAAGATCAAGCCATGAAGCACTAATTTCCCTACTCGCTCCTGATAGCTCAGCAACGAAAGTAGTGGCTTGCTTGTTATGCCATACCGGAACACCATCCTTAGTTTTATGGATAAGGTAACCATATTTCTGGCGATCCTCCGCTCGGAGAGCTAACGGGAACGTCTCTTCATCCGGATCAGTGATGCCGATGAGAATTGCGTACCTCCAGCCAGCTCTTTCCAGCTTCGTATGCAGCACCTCATCCTTGTCCCAAGGGTATGTGCCGTCCCATTCGTCATCGGCATAGAACTTGTCCAAAATGTTCGTCGGCATAATCTTCCCTCCCGGTCACCCTTTACCATTTCGTCGTTCTTGATGATGAGTCCGAAGACAAACGGATTAGATCAACGTGCCAACCAATCTTCAGAGACGCAAGCTCGACGTCTAGTCCAAATGGTGGAGTGTGAGACAAAGGAAGCCGACCGCGGCTCCAACAACCAGAAGCCACCCTGCTAAATAGACCATTGTTGCATCTCCCTCATGAGCGACGGTGTTTCTGGTCTAGCCTGAATGAGGCTCCTATCAAGTGCATCATTGACCGTCAGCAAACCAATAACCGGCCATTTCTGAGGTTGGACTTCGTTGTCGTTTTTCTCCATCAGATACAGCTTGCCAGCATCACAGCCGACCAAGTAACGGTCAGGTACATCGCAGATGACCCAGCTTCTCGTGTGCGTTCGCAACTTAACCACCAAGTTCCGGTCGTTAATAACCTCGGCGAACGATATCAACCCAACCTTGAGAGCTGCATCTGCTCTCAGGTACTCCTCATTGGGACCACGCTTCGCAGATTCAACCAAATAGGCGTCACCATTGTCGTAGACCGCTTCCATTCCAGAAGGCAAATCGCAAATAACCTCCTGATAGCTTTCCCTACAAACCTCGACCGCTATCGTGTTGTGCTTCAATGTCAGCATTGTCCATTACCTCCCAAACAATCCTATGGACGATTTATCTGCGCGAGTGTCCACCACACCATTGCAGCCAAGCATACTAATGTCCCAGCCCCTAAGAGGGCTGCTCCTGTCGGATGTGATGTGCCAGCCGAGGACATCACCCCTAAGCAGCCAACTAAACATATTAGGGCAATCGTTGTAACGCCCTTCCAAAGCACTCTGTCGGATTTCGTTTTGATCCAAGCCATTGTTTCCCCTCGCACAAACGATCCTTCTTGAGCTGATTTTGAGAGCGTAGATTCTGACCGCCAAAGCGCCTGTATCCGTCTCATGACTCGTCTACAGATTCATCTTATCACTAAAGGCGTTGTTAGTGATATGCTTTATCCATGTTTGTTGGATATGCCCGAGTCTCCACGGAGGACCAAAACCTTAACCTTCAGCGAGACGCGCTGAAGGCCGCAGGGTGCTCCACGATTTACGAGGAGAAGGTGAGCGGCAGCGCATTGCAAGGCCGGAGCCAGCTTCCAGAATGTCTACGTGCCCTACGCCCCGGAGATACCCTGATGGTGTGGAAATTGGACCGGTTAGGCCGATCTATCCGCGACCTCATAAACACCGTGGCCGACCTTGAAACGCGAAGCGTCAACTTCCGTTCACTGACAGACGAGATCGACACCTCCACTCCAACTGGAGCGTTCACGTTTCATCTGTTTTCCGCTTTGGCTCAGTTGGAACGAAGCCGGATCAGTGAACGGACAAAAGCAGGTTTGCAAGCAGCCCGCGCCCGAGGGCGGCTAGGCGGGGCAAAGCCAAAGACCACTTCAAAACAGGATGGACAGATGCACACGCTCTGGCAAGCCCATAAACATTCCGCCAAAGAAATTGCCGAGCAGTTCGGCGTTTCAGTCCCGACGTTTTTCCGTCGTATGGCGGCTTTCGATAAAGCCGCATCCGCCCCTCTATCGGAGAAAACAA
>CALMVK010000022.1:3822-4509 GCA_937873145.1 uncultured Granulicella sp.
GGACCAGCCGCAAATGATCGAGGACGTTTACTCTACACTCTCCGAACGAACAGACGCGGGTTTTGAGACACGCCCGTATTGGACCCGGTGCTACCCCAGAATCTACGAAGGCGTGGGCGGATTCAGCAGCCCCAAGTACCTTTCGTACGATTTAGCAAGCATTTTCTGGGATTACGACATACTTCTCTCCCACCCACCAGGGACTCAGATCCCCGGCTATCCAGATACTAGAATGACCATCACCGCCGCTTGTCATGCGGCGCGTTTGGCCAGTTTCGCGGTGCCAACCTTTTTCGTGGAGCGCGACTTATTAGCCGCGCTTTGGAAAACAACCCCACCCGAAGCGATTGATTGGCGAACCTTGCACCTACCTTTTGAGAGCGCAGGATTCGTTTACCGAAAGGCTTCATCAACATGCCGGAGAACGGCGATGTCGATTTTCTTTGGTATTCCAGAGCCTTCAAAGACACAACACTAAACGCGCCGCTACAAACACCCCATCAAATGCAGATGGGAGACGATCAGTTTTATATCAGAACAGTGCTCAGGGATGTCACCGACAAGCCGGCCATCATGCAGCTCTACACGAGCCAGGAACCCGTGATTGACCTAAGCCAGTCCTTAGAGTTTGATGAAGTACCGGGTAGTTCCACGATGACCCAATCCGAGAGACACCTTGGACAAACA
>CALMVK010000023.1 GCA_937873145.1 uncultured Granulicella sp.
ATCACTATCTATCCGACCAACCCACCGTTTATGGGCCTTTCGTCAAGGTACTGGCCAATAACATCAATATCCGCGAGCTTGCTCCGTATGGTGCCGTTCATGGCGACATCGGCAAGCATGTCCAATTTTACGGCGGCCTGCGCGGAGAAGAGATCCAGTTCGTCAACGTGGACAGGATGCAGTCTGCTTATTCCTTCAATGAGTGGAAAGGGTTCGTGAGTCCGAAAGCAACCGTTACCTGGTCACCGGGCAACGGCGCCACGCATTGGCTCCCTTCTGCCTCCTTCAGCATTGGACAGGCATTCTTTACTGAAGACCCACGCGTGGCGGTGGCTCTTTCTGGCACCGCCACGGGCGCATCGGCCTTTGCTAATCCATTCGAGCGCTCTCATGCGGAGCAGCTGGTTCTGGAGAAGGTCTTTGGTGGGACCGACGCCCGACTTACTCTAAGCCACACGACAGAAACGGCGACCCTTGCAAAGATCGACCCGGATAACGGTTCTGCAGACGACCTTGGTCCAAGTACAATCAAGTTTTCCACGCTCTATGTCCGTCAGAAATTCAGCTTCGGCACTTTGCTGGGCATTGTGGCGATGGCGGATGCCCGCCTACAGGGATTCATCGGTGTCGCCGGTAGGGTCACACCGGAAGCACCACGCACGATCTTCGACGTTCTGACGACTCTCGATAGGCTGCCGCTCGGTCTGCATGCCCGCGCGGAATACGAGTATGTGGGCCACAAGTTCCTGGACGTCGGTAATTCGGACCATCCTGCGCAGTACGAGGCTGTTCCAATAAACGAAACGCGGATCGCGGTGGTGCGCTCGTTTCTGGATGGCCGACTGGAGGTCGGAGTTGATGGGCTTATAGCCCACGGGTACACCGGCCAGACAACAGAGATCATTGCTTCGGCTTGGAATATTGCTACCGGCCGGACGGTGCCGCCGTACTGTGCCGCAGGATCGGGACCGAGTGGAATTGCTTCTGACTTCAACTGCGGTACTGTCGAGCAGCCCGTCGGCGTACGAATGGTCTCTTTTGTAGGCGGGTCCATCTCATGGCGCTTCAGCTCACGAAAATAGATGACATTGGATACCGCAGAGTGGCAATGTGGAAAGAACCCCCGCCCGATACGGTAAAGTATCTGACCAGACAGCGTAGGAGTTGCCCAGCTGCAGGAGGGCCTCTCGGAGCCGCACCTCTCGGCGAGAGTACTTGTTAGAGAGACCGAAGAAAAGACAAGAGCTGTTGCTTCTCCTGCGAAGTGAGCTGGTGGAAATTGCTGATCACCGCGTTGGCTTCCGAAGCGCAGTTCGCTGCCTGAATGGTGGGTGTGCAAGGGACTCCAGCACTGGCGTGCGCATCGATAGCAGCCAGCAGATCCTGGGTTCGTCCGTCGTGAAGGAAGAAGAGACGTTGTCCGAGGCCCCACAGTGGTGCAGTACGGAACTGATCCGGCCCTGCGTTGCCTTGGGTGACGCCGTCCGCCAGTCCTGAACCCATGTGATGTACGGCAAAATCGGAGAACGGGTGATAGGTGACGTTGCTCATCCCTGGGTAGGCAGACTTTCCGGAGGTCAAGGTGGCCGTGTGACAGACAGCGCAACCAATTCTCGCGAATACCTCGGCGCCGGCCAACTCCGAAACGGACGATGTCGTTCCAGTCGGAGGCCCGGATAGCCTGGAAAATGCCGCAAAGTTCACCGTATCTGAAGACATGTCAGACGCTGTCCCTACTGTGCTGCCGTTTACGATTAGGTTCGTACCGTCTTCTGGTCCGCCGTTGAATACGCAGCCAGGAACATCGGAGCGCTCGTTCGGAAAGATTTCGTTGGTCACGCCCTGCTCCACGTTGTAAGCCTCGCCGGCGAAGATCATCAAGGACTTGTTTTGGGCTTTCCATCCGAATCGAGTGACGGTTCCGTCGTTACCGTTGGTGTTGAGAAGACCGCCGATTCCCAGTTGCAGCTTGAGCGCGCTTTTGGCAATGAGATTAGCGATGAGCGACGCATCGGACGTGTTCTCAACCAGGCCAAGACCGAAGAGCGGCGTTGGTATACGGAAGATCAGATTATTCTGTGCGGCGGCTTGCACAAAGTCGGGCTGCGCGAGAACACAACCATTTGCGTCACTCAGACCTTGAATTGTATAGAGACCATGAACTCCGCCGTCACTGGGGAAACGCGCTTCGCGCACCGGTCCATTCTGAGTGATAAAAGACGGAACCGTATTCGTCGCACCGTCAAGGGTGGCGAGGGCGACCTGCGGATTGGGCACAGGGTTCTGGCGGCTGGTCAGTCCTGGACTGCTCCCTCCAATGGCGGGTTGCGCATGACACATGGCGCAGCTGTTCCCGTTGAACGTTGGCCCCAGCCCGGAACCGGCCTCAATCGTTCCGGACACCGAATCGACTTCCTGGAAGCGCTTCATCGCCTGAAGAAAGTAAGCCACGGTGTGGTTGTCGAGTTGAGAAAAGGCCCCTCCGGCATTCGCCGCTCCGCCACGTGGACCTGGATCGGTTTGTGCAGAGGTTACCGTCACTCCGGCGAACATCGTCGGGAACGCTAATATGAGAGTCCTCGCAAACTTTCCACACTTCAGCATGTGAGCTTCCTGAATCATCTAGCGAATTGTGTGCCAT
>CALMVK010000024.1 GCA_937873145.1 uncultured Granulicella sp.
GGCTTCAAACCCTTTTCGGCTTTAGGGGTGGGAGCGGCGGTCTCGCGGCGGACTTCGCGCGGGTCCTTGTCCTCGCGGAGGCCGAGGAAGGCGGCTTGGCGAAGCTGCTGGTCGGCGGTCCAGGTGGCGAAGCGGACCTGGGCAACCATGGTGGGCTCGACCCAGATGGCTCCACGTTTGGCCTCGGTGGAGGGGCGGAGGAAGGGTGTGGTTTTGGTTTCGAGGGGCACGAGGCGCTTGCGCAGTTCGGCGGAGAACTTATGGGTAAATCCTGTCCCGGTGCGGCCGGCGTAGATGAATTTACCGGACTCGTCGTAGTAGCCGACCAGCAGCGCGCCCAGACCGGGGCCGCCGGCGTTGCCTTTGCCGGGCAGGGTGTAGCCGCCGATGACGAACTCCTGCTGGTGGAGGCACTTGCACTTGAGCCAGTCGGCGCCGCGGGTGGGGGAATAGGGCTTGTCGGCGCGCTTCGAGACGATGCCTTCAGCGTGGAGCTCGCAGGCTTTGTGGAACATGGCTTCGCCCGAAGAGGTGAGGTGCTCGGAGAGCTGGAGGTGGTCGGCGTCGGCTGAGGTGAGGAGTTCGCCGAGGAGCTGCTTGCGGTCGAGGAGCGGAAGGTTGCGCGGGTTGCGGCCTTCGATGTGGAGGAGATCGAAGCAGAAGTAGGTGAGTGGGTTGCGGGCGCCTTCCTGGAAGGAGGCCTGGAGGTCGGCGAAATTGGTGGTGCCGTCCGGGGCGAGGACGACGACTTCGCCGTCCAGGGTGGCGGAGGTGACGGGGAGCGCGGCGACGGCGGAGGCTACGGAGCGGACGCGGTCGGTCCAATCGAGGCCACTGCGGGTGAGCATTTGCACGGTCTTGCCGTCCTTGCGGGCCTGCATGCGGTAGCCGTCGAGCTTGAGTTCATGGATCCAGGTCGGGCCTTCAGGAGGGTCTTTCGATTCCTGGGCTAGCTGCGGCTTGAGAAAAGTGGGCTGGAGTTCCTTTGGGAGGGAGGTCAAGTCAAACTTGGAAACCCAGGTTCCAGACGCGAGACCTGGGGCGCCCGGTTCTAAGGATCCCGGACCGGGGGCACCCGACTTTGTGTCGTTCTGAGCGTCCTGGCGGTACCAGGCCTGGGGGCCGGTGTTGGTTTCCTTGGAGTTCCAGACGTGGTCCTGGTTGGCGGCGATTCCTTCGAGCGAGCGTCCGGTAATGACGGAGGTGGATTCGGCCTCGGTGACGGCGGGGGATTCGGGGCCGCGCTCGAATTCGTCGTGCTCCTTAATCAGCAGCCAGTTGGGCTTGGTCTCTTTCGGGCGTGGAGCCATGCGGATGAGCGCCCACTTGCCGTGCATTTTGCTGCCGTCCAAGGTAAATTTCAGCTGGCCTTCGCGCAGGCCGGCGTCTACGTCTTCATGGCCGGGCTGCGGTGCCCAGGTGCCCTGGTCCCAAAGCATGACGGTGCCGCCGCCGTATTGACCCTGAGGGATGATGCCCTCAAAGCCGCCATACTCGATAGGATGGTCTTCGACCTGGACGGCCAAGCGGCGGTCTTTGACCACGTAGGAGGGCCCTTTAGCACAGGCCCAAGACTTAAGCACACCATTCCAGCCCAGGCGGAAGTCGTAGTGCAGGTGAGAGGCTGCGTGCTTTTGGATGCAAAACGGCAGTTGGTCCTGAGCCGTCGGTGTGGGTCTCCCGGCTGGCTCCGTGGTCACGCCGAAGTCGCGCATGGAGCGATAGCGCGCGAGTTGTGCATCCACCGCGTCACCGGAGGACTGGCTAGCCTCAAGCTCTTGCGTGTTTGCTTTCTGAGCCGTCTTCGCCTGACTCTTGGCTGGAACGCGGGCTGCACGCTTGCTGGTTGCCATGTCAGATTAGCGCCTACTCGGCGTGGAAGGCGCAGACGTCCTTTGCGACCTCATCGAGGTTGCCAATCTGGATGGAGGCCTGGACGAAGCCCGTCTCGTAGCACTCACCCGTGAGCTGGCCGCCCTTTTTGTCCATGCTCTGAGTGCTGCCCTTTACGCCGCAGGCCTTGCGGGAGTCGAGGTCGATGAGTTGTTGGGTCTGGGTGTCGGCGTCGATATAGAACTCGCGACCAAATTTGCTGAACTGCTCGGCAGACATGTTCTCCCGATGCTTCTCCGGGCAGGTCGAAGCCACACGTCCGCGGTAGACGTCCATGGCGTGCTCCGGCGCATAGGGCGCGGGCCGGTCATTCTGGCACCCGGCGGCGGCCAAGGCGAGCAAGCAGGCAAAGAGCGGTGTAACAGGCTTCATCAGAACCCTTTCGAAGTCCCGGATCGGGAGCGTGTCTACTATCTTACTTGCCGCGAGAAAGATTCATACGGAGATTCTGGCTTCGCCAGAACGACGACTGTTGAGACGAGAGTTATGCGGACTTGCGTTTGGCCGTTTTGGCTGGCTTGGCCGCAGCAGACTCGGACTTGATGAGGGTGATTCCCTTTGGCGCCGGCTTTTTAGGCGTGGAGGTCTCCGGCTTCTGCTCTTCGGCGGCTGGAGCTTCCTCTGAACCGATCGATTTGCGCAAAGCGTCCATGAGGCTAATCCCCTTGGTACGCTGCGGGGCCGGTGCTTCATCGTGGGGGATGGGCGCGTGCTCCACCTTGGCCTGAACGAGCTCCTTGAGCGCGACCTCGTAGCCATCGACAAACTTGTCCGGAGCGAATTTGGCGGCCTTGCGCTTGATGAGCTGCTTGGCGAGGTCGAGCGAGTCCTCGTCGACCTCGACCTGTTTAATGTCGCGGAAGTACTCCTTCGGATCGCGAAGCTCCTCAGCATAACGCATGGTGTAGGCCATCATGCCGCCATCCGCAGCAGGGGTTAGAGCGACGACATGCTCGCGTCCGCCAAAGGCTACCTTGGTGAGGGCTACTTTTTTGGTGTCGGCCAGCGCCTGGCGAACGACGGTGTAGGCCTGGGTCTGCGTGTCGTTTTCGGGAACGACGAAGTAGGGTTTTTCAAAGTACTCGGGGTCGATATCGGCGGCGTCGACGAACTGCGAGACCTCCATGGTGTGCTTGGAGGGGACGCGCAGATCGGCGAGTTCCTTGGGCTCGATGGTGACATAGCGGCCCTTCTCGTACTCGTAGCCTTTGACGATCTCGTCTTTCTCGACGACGGCTGCGGCGGGGGTGTCGGCATCCGGGGCGGCTTGCTGCGCTTCCTGGGCGGAGGCGGTGATCTTCTGGTACTTGACTCGTTCGCCGGTCTTGCGGGAGATCTGGTGGAAGTGGATCTCGCCCTTGGACTCGGTGGCGACGAAGAGCTTTACGGAGAAGGAGACCAGCGAGATGGTGATCTGACCGGACCAGTAAGGGCGCGCCATAGATGTGCCTCGTGTGAGTTTTGGATTCGTCGAAGTGAGTCGGAGATGTTTTGGAGAAGTGCAATTGGAATGGGCGGCCTGGGTACGGACCTCAGCGATTCGCTCCGGGGTTGGGGGTGTACCCCCCCCTTAGCTAGACGGTAAGTTCCATGGAATGAAGAACTTGCTGACGTGGGTCCGCTAAAGTCCTCAATCCATGGAAGTTACGGGCAAAGTCGTCAAAACAAAAGACTTAGCTAGAAGGATGTATCCCCGAAGCGAGGCAATGCAGGCGCGAAGTACGCTCACCCAGGCGTAGCGCTGAGAAGATTCGGCCCTTTGCACAAAGACCTAGATTCAGGATAGCAGGGCGTGCGGGGGGATTATGCCAAGTTTTTTCCAGATGTAAGTCGCTTGTTTTGAGCCGGTTACGCTGATTTTCGTGGGCTTGGGGGCTTGACAGCCTGGATCGAGGGGTGAATCGCCGTAAATTGGTGGCGAACTAAAGAACATGGGAATTCTGGCTCGCCAGAAGGACGTTGAGAGAAGCTACACCCAGCGCGGATGAATCGATGCGTGGAGAACAGAAAACGCAGATTCCCTGCGGGAATGACAACAAGGAAACGTTGAGACGGACTAAAGCAGAGGATTCCTAGAAGGAAAACGAAGCTTGCAGGTAGACACGGCGGAGAGCCGAGCCGCTGGTGTAGAGGCCATTGTTGCCGGTACCAGCCAATGTGGTGCTGGTGCCGAAGCTTGGTGAACTGAGGGTGCCGTTGGGCGTGCCGCGGTCAGCGTCGTTGAAGATGTTTTGCGCCTGGATGCCGAAGCTGGCGTTGTAGCGTTTGCCACTTGAGACGCCTCCGCCACCAAAGCCACCTCCACCGCCTCTTCCACCCCCGCCGCCTGGACCTCCTGGCCCCCCGGGTCCGCGCTGGCCGCCCTGCTGCTGTCGGTCCGGACGTGGCCCGGACTGGGGGCCGAAGCCGAAGGTCTTGACGACGCGCAGGTTGGTGGTAAAGGAACCGGGGCCGGTGCAGTCGTTGATGGGCACCTGGCCTGTGCCTCCAGCGTTGCCGGGCGTGGCGAAGGTGCCGCAGCCGGCGATGGATTTGACGAAGCCCTCGGCAACGGTGGAGGGGGTTCCGGCTGGGACGAAGACGGCGCGGCTGTTGAACTGGTTGTCGGAGTAGAGGTCGAGCCCGGAGGTGATGTTGTAGGGCGACCCGGACTGGTAGGCGATCAGCGGGCTGACGCTGATGAGGTGCGGCAAAGTGATGTTGCCGTAGAGAAAGATGCGGTTGCGGATGTCGAAGCTGGCGCGTCCGTAGTCGGCGGCTAAGTCATTGGGAACAGAAGCGAAGCTGGTAATGCCGCCGGTGTCGGATTTGGCGAAGTTGAGCGAATAGAAGCCGCCGAAGGTGACGCCGTGGAAGCCGCGGACGTTGAGGTTGGCGATGAGCTGCTTCTGGGTGAAGACGCCATTGGACTGGAACTGGTAGTTCAAGGGTGTGGCGATGAGATTGTAGTTGGGCGCGTCGGACTCGAACTGGTGTACGCCGCGGATGTACTGGTAGTTGACTGAAAGCGTGGCGTTACGGAAGAGCTGCTGGTCGACGCCGAGATTTTCCTGCGCCGTGTAGGGTGCGCGGAAGTTGCCGGCGATGGTCTGGACGGTGAGCCGGCTGGCCGGAAAAGAGCAGCCGTACGGTGCGGCCGTGCTGCCGAAGGCATTCGAAGGATTGCAGGCGCTGATGGTGCTGGCGACCGCGTTGCGCGAGGAGAGGGTGTACTGCTGCTGGTTGATGCCGTTATTGCGGATGGTTGAGAGCTGGTTGGCGATGAAGAAGCGATCGTAGAAGAGCCCTGCCCCGGCGCGGAGGACGGTTCTTTTGCCGAGTCCGTAGGCGGTAGAGAGGCGCGGCGCCCAGTCGTCCTTGTCGTGGATGTAGTTCTGCGCCTCATACCGGATGCCGAAGCTGAAGGTCCAGGTGGGCTTGATTTTCCAGTCGTCCTCGGCGTAGAGGCCGACGTCGGCGGTGTTGGTGTAGACCGTGGGGAAGGGGATGGTGGTGAGGGTGAAGTCGGAGAGGCTTCCGGTGCAGGTCGTGCTGGTGCAACCGGCAGCGGGTTGGAGATAGGCGTTGATGCTGTTGTAGCTGAAGATGCCGTTCGATTGAGCGGTGGAGGTATTGTTCTCCCCGGTGTAGCGCAGGCGCCCGCCGAAGCGGATGAAATGCTTGGCGAGGGCTACGGAGGTGTAGTTCTGGACCTCGACGTGGTTCTGGGTGTCCTGTGACGTTCCGGTAGGTGAACCGCCGGCGGTGAAGGCGCCCTGCACCATGATCTCCGGCGCGGTGGAGTAAGGGGTGATGGTGCTGACGGGCCGCTGGTACTCGAAACGAGTCTCGTTGATGATCTTGTCGGTAAGGATCTGGGTGTCCGAGACCTGGAGGGTGGTCTCGCCGGAGACGGTGCCGTAGCCGTTTACGGGCAGGTCGGTGCCGCCGATTCCCTCCTCCTGCTGATTGTTGTGCTCGTACTGGAAGCGGACGGTGAGGGTGTTCTTCTCGCCAAGAGCGAGGTCGATGCGGGGGGAGATGTCGAAGCGTTTCTGCGGAGTGAACTGGGCGAAGCTGTAGCCGTTGCCGTTTTGCGTGGCGTAGAGGTTGCAGCCGGGGGTGCCGGGAAGGCAGAAGACGCCGGAGGTCTGGCTGGTGGCGTAGAGCGCGGGTGGATTGACGATGGTGTTGCTTTGAATGTCGCGGTACGAGCCGCCTACGGCGAAGGAGGCGGTGCGGCTGATGGGTCCGGTCAGGCTGCCAAGGAAGAAGAGCGTGTTGTAGCCGGGCTGGG
>CALMVK010000025.1:0-6318 GCA_937873145.1 uncultured Granulicella sp.
ATCGTCAGCGTGCATAAGCCTCTGGGCCACGGCGTGGAACTGCTCGCCAATCACACCTGGGCCAAGGCACTCGACAACGGCCAGACCTACGGAAGCAACGGCACCTTCAACGGTACCGACGCCCCGCTCAATCCCTTCCGGCTCGGCGGTCGCAACGGCATCAACGACGAGTACTCCCGCTCCGACCTGGACATCCGCAACCGCACCATCGTGACCCTGATCGGCCAGTCTCACCTTCCCATCGGCAACAAGTATGCGGCGTACGCAGCCAATGGCTGGCAGCTCTCCGGCACCTATACCGCGCAGGATGGCGAACCCGTCACCGCCACCATCAACGGCTCCCTCACCTATCTCACTGGAGGCAACCTCGCCATTGGCGGTCCCACCAGTCCCACCGCCCTTACCTCTGACGCCGGCGTCTCGAATGCCGCCTTTACCTCCGGCCCGGGTGCCCGTGTGCCGGACTTCATCGCCCGCCGCAACGCCTTCAAGGGACCCGGCGTACACAATCTCGACGCCCGCGTCTCCCGCGAGTTCCCCGTCTTCGAGCGCTATCACTTCGAGGTCGCAGCGGAAGCCTTCAACGTCGTCAACCACCGCAATATCCTCTCCGTCAACACCGCGCTGGTCGCCTACACCGCCCCCGGAAGCGGCAGTTGCCCGGCCGCCGTCGCGGGTAATCCCACCAGCAACGTCGGCTGCCTCGGTCCGCTCAGTGCTTCAACCGCACAGTTCATGACCCCGTCCTCCACCTCGAACATCATCTACGGCGCACGTCAACTCCAACTCCTCGGCCGCTTCATCTTCTAACCCGAAGTTATCGTCTCGCAAAGGCATCACCGCCGCCTTCGCTCCTCAACCTCAACCTGCTCCGCTTGACAAACCGCAGCCCCGGAGAGCCCACGCTCTCCGGGGCTGCGCTGCCTTCCCGGTACCGGTGTGACCTTCAAAGTCCACCCCTAAGTTTATTCTTTTGAAGATTTTGCACCACTTTGGTAGGGGAAGGCGGGATCAACGTACACACCTCAACAGCCCAACAGAAAGGCCCCTTCAACGAGAGCAAAGCAGCTCTTAATGAAGGGGCCTCAATTTTCTACTCCCAGAAATCTACTTCCTGGCTCTACAACTTTGCTGGGTGCACTTTAGGAAGTAGGCTTCTTCGGCCGCGAGACAAGCAGGTTGGGCGTGGCCGTACCCGCGGCTCCGCTGGCCAGCGGCAGCAACGGCACCACCGGCGTAAGCGTATCCGTGAAGCCGGTCGTTCCACGGCTGAGACGGTGCACAATGTTGTCTCCCGACGTGCCTAAGTAGAGAACCTGGTTATCAGCGCTCAGCGTGGACGAGACCGGCGCGATCGGAGTGCCGTTTGTGGTCTTCTGCAGCGCAACCTGTGTGATCGTTCCGTGTCCAGCCGGAGTGGACTGCGTGTACTGCGGCAGAGTCCCACCCGTGCCCTGATACGTCACAAACGCGTACGCGGAGTCGGTCGTCGCCAGCACATTGCTCACGTCGCTGGCAGCTACACCCAGCGGGAGCGGAGTTCCGGGCGTGCTGACAAAGCTGACCGGACAGCTTCCTCTTTTGGCGTTGGTAGTAACGTCGATGAAGCTGGTAGTGTTTGCGCCTAAGATGTGGACGCCATCGTTGGTGGCGGCCAGGCGCTCCGGAGTGGCAGAGACCGAACCCAAATCGGGGTAGAAGCTATTACTCGTGACGGTCTGAATACCTGTTCCAGTAACGGTAGTGACCGGACAGTTGGTGCGCACGTCGAGCAGACCGCCCGCGCTTCCCTCGGCCACATAGGCCCCGGCACTTGGAACGGTGACGGTAACGTCGGTGGCAGTGTTGGCTAGCGCGAGCGCGGTCCAGCCCGTGAAGGTGGAGTAAACCAGCAGCCGGCCATCATTGGTGGTGATGTAAACGGTCTGTGAGTCGGGACTCCAGGAGGCGCGCGTCGCGACCGCGCCGTACTCAGAGGTAATGGCGCCCGCGGAGGTGTAGAGGTAAGTCAGTTTGCGGACAGGGTCGGTAATCACCACCGTGCCGTTATCCGGGGAGACAGTCAGTACATTGCCGGAGAGGGTGGTGTCTTCCTTGGTAAGGGAGTTGGTACCTGTGGCGAAGATCATGATCTCGTTCGGCGTGCCCATATAGATCGTAGTTTGATCCTCGGAGAGGGCAAGCGAATTCGGCACGTATGGCAGGCGGACAGGAGCGCCCTGCGTGGTCAAAGTAAAGTCAAACGGCTGCAAATACTGCGACTGGGTAGATGCCATGTAGAGAACCGTATTGACGCCGGGACCAATCGCGTTGATCTGCACCGGATTGGAGGTAATGGCCGTGCCGTTTCCGACGGGCTTGCCCGCGGTGCCGGTGCCGGCCGGCAGTGCCAGCCCAATCTCGTTCAGCGGCGCGGGATTGCAGGCCGGGGGCTGGCAGATGGCCGTAATCGTAGCCGCGCCGGGAAAGAGCGGCGTGATGGTAGCGCTACCCGAAGGAATCGTCTGCGGCGTGGTCGACTCGTACTCGAGCGTAATGTTGGTGATCGGGTTGCCGGCGGTATCGATCACGGTAGCCGAGAGCGCCTGGGCCGTGTTCTGGTTGACCGCAATCGGCGCGGTCGGGGCGGTGCTGCTGCCAACTTGCGCAAGCGTAATCGAGGCTGGGGCGCAGGTGGAGAAGAAGCCTGCGGTACTCGAGGCCTGAGACGTAGCGGCGTTGATGGTGGTGGTGCCGGGTTGCGCTGCCGTGGCCAATCCGTTGGTGTCGATCGTAACCACAGCGGGCGTGGTTGCGGTAAAGCTGAGTGGGCCGACCTGGCAGCTGATATTGGTCTGTCCGGAGCCCGTACCCGCGTAACTTCTGGCCACCAGATTCGACATGCCTCCCTGCGAGACGCAGGAGGTGCCGTTGAATACAGCGTTTGACAGAACTACCGGCGTGGCCTGGCAGGCTCCATTCAGGTTGGAGTTGTAGCAATTGCTGGCGGGGTCCAGCGTACAGTTTGTGGATGCGCCCCCTAGAACCACGCTGGTGACCACCGGATGGACGTAGATCGGAATGGAGTTCGACGTTACGCTTTGAGCGCTGGCCGTAACGTAAGCAATTCCACTCACCGGTCCAGGAGTGCAGTAGGTGAAGTCCGCGATGCCGCCGCCGGTGTTGCGGTTCCAGGTGCCGGCGCAGATGCGACCGGTCGTGGGAGCGATATCGACAAGGCTGAGATTGGAAGAGCCATACACGGTTCCGCTGACCGAGGCGGTGTTTCCCTTGCAATCCGTCCCCGTGGGAGGGTTTACCTGGCTGATCTCACCCTGGTTCAACGAGACGCCCGTCAACCTTGGCTGCAGCGTCAGCGTGGTCGTCTGGCCTACGACGACTCCGGAGCTTTGACCATTGCAGTACACCGGGGCTGCTGCATGGTGGCAGCCGGAGATCGCAACACCAAAAGGAAACGCACAGAAGAGAAGGATCGCGGAAGTAACGAGACGGCGCATTGAACCTTTCAAAACCTCTCCGTTGCTCGGCGGCAGAGGCCTCTCGCGCGAACGGTCTTTCTGGGTGCAGCAGTATCTATAGTTACTGGAAATTTCAACCTCCAGTCTAGAAGTTCACCGGGGTAGAAGCAAATAAACTCGACGGCTTGCGGAGTCTGGGACAGCAAATTAGACGGGTGGAGAGGGCAGGGGTTACCGCGGAACGGGAGGCACACCCTTGAAAGCAGAGCAACTGGAGAACCCTCGTGCTTTCGCTAAGCTTCCACAAGCCCATAGCGGCGCTGCCACTGCCCTTTGAGCCGATCCCATACGCCGGCAATCTCCTCCGGCGTCATCGCGGGGTCCGGAATCTGAGCAAAGCGGGCAGCCTCGGCCTTGGCAAGCTCCAGAAGGTCGCGGTCGCGAATGAGATTGGCCACGCGGAACTCCGGCAGCCCAGCTTGACGGGTGCCGAAGAACTCCCCCGGCCCACGCTGCTGGAGATCCATCTCAGCCAGCGCGAAGCCGTCCTGGGTGCGCACCATGGCATCCAGCCGGGCCTCGGCGGCGTCGCTCACCTTGCCCCCGGTCATCAAAACGCAGTAGCTTTTGGCGGAGCCGCGGCCCACGCGTCCGCGAAGCTGGTGCATCTGGGCCAGGCCGAAGCGCTCGGCATGCTCGATCACCATGACGGAGGCGTTCGGAACGTCGACTCCGACTTCGATGACAGTGGTGGCGACGAGGACGTCGGTTTCTCCGCGCTGGAACCGGCGCATGGCGACTTCCTTGTCGTCCGCGGACATGCGTCCGTGCAGCAAGCCCAGGCGCAGGCCGGTGAGGGGTCCGGCGCGCAACTCCTCATACATCTGGGTGGCGGCGCGGAGCTTGGGTTGGGGGAAGAGGCGCTCGGTCCTGGCGCGTGACTTGGGCTTGGGTTCCGGCTCGGTGGCTTCGGGGTCGCGGGCGAAGTCAAGCTCAGGCTGGTCGTCGTTGGCGCCCTCGATGATGGGATAGACGAGGTAGGCCTGGCGGCCGAGCGCGACCTGTTTGCGGACGAAGGCCCAGACCTCGGCAGACTTCTCTTCGGTCGTCCGGCGCGTGAGGATGGGAGTGCGGCCGGGGGGAAGCTGGTCGATGACGCTGAGGTCCATGTCGCCGTAAATGGTCAGGGCGAGGGTGCGTGGGATGGGGGTCGCGGTCATGACGAGGACGTCGGGGTCGGCGTGGCCGGCGCGCATCAGCTTGACGCGCTGCTGGACGCCGAAGCGATGCTGCTCGTCGACGATGACCAGGCCCAGCCGGGCGAACTCGACCTTTTGCTCGATGAGGGCGTGGGTGCCGATGGCGAGCTGGGTTTCGCCGGAGAAGATGCGGCCGCGGCCTTCGCGCTTGCGGTCTTCTTCGAGCGAGCCGGTGAGCAGCGTAACCCGGTAGGGCTTGCCGGTGCTGGGCGAGACGCGGTCGCCGAGCAGCTTGCGCGCGCTCAGAAAGTGCTGGGTGGCGAGGATCTCGGTCGGGGCCATCAGCGCCGCCTGGAAGCCGTTTTCGATCGCGACCAGCGCCGCCTGGAGCGCCACGATCGTTTTGCCGGAGCCGACGTCGCCCTGCAGCAGGCGGCGCATAGGCTGTGGCCGGCGCATGTCACCGACGATCTCGCCGAGAACACGCTTCTGGGCCGCGGTCGGGTGGAAGGGTAGAACCTGCTTGAGGGCTTCGCGGACCTCGGCTCCCGTGGCGAACTGCGTGCCGAGGCGCTCGCGCAGGCGTTTGCGTTTGAGCTCGAGGCCCAGCTCGAGATACCAGAGCTCCTCGAAGATGAGGCGCCGGTGAGCCGGGGTGCGGGCAGCCTGGAGGATGTCCATCGGCGTGCCGGCCTCGGGAAAGTGAAGCGCGCGCAGGGAGGCCATGCGGCCGGGAAGCTGGAGGCGCTCGCGCAGGGCTGGGGGCAGGGTTTCTTCGGCCTCCGTGCCGGTCTCGGTCAGCTCTTCGAAGATGCTCCACAGCACGCGGCGGGTCCACTTCGAGGTGAGTTTGGCGCCCCAGGGGGTCGTGCCGCCGAGACTTTCATAGACGGGCACGATCCGGCCCATCTCGAGCATGGCGAACTCGGCGTCCGGGCCGGTGGCGTTGGCGTCGGGCAGAATCTCAAACTGCGGCTGGACGAGCTTGAAGCGGCCGGAGCCCCCGGAGCGTGAGGGTTCGAGTTTGCCGTACACGGCGATGCGCTGGCCTAGGCGGAACTTATCGCGCAGGTAAGCGGCGTTGAACCAGGTGCACTGAATGGTGGTCTGGCCGGCGCGCGGCGAAGGGCCGCTAAGGTCGACCCCGGAGGATGACAGGCCGAGCGTCAGCTCCAGCAGCGTGCGGCCGGCCTTGGTGCGCAGCAGCGAGGAGCCGCGCACATCGCCGAGGAGCGAGGCCATCTCGCCGACCTTCTTCTCGGCGATCGGCTGCGGATGAAGCCGGTCCTCGTACCGGAAAGGCAGGTGGTAGAGCAGGTCTTCGACGGTTTCGACACCGCGTTTCGCCAGGTTTTCTGCGATGCGCTCGCCCACGCGCTTGACGAACTTGATCGGTGTCGAAAGTTCGAGGGGCACAGGTCGATGCTATCAAGGGCGGGTACGCGCCTTCAGGCCGCAGCCCGCTTCGACTTGCGCTTCTCTCCTGCTTTCGCCGGCTGGATCGGAGTGATGGCCAATCGGAGACCCATAGCTTTCAAGACGGCTGTCAGGCTGGTCAGGGACGGGTTGCCCTCCGCAGACAGGGTTCGGTAAAGCTGGGTGGGGTTGAGTTCGGCCTTTTCGGCAACCGCCGGTACGCCGCCAAAGGCTTTGGTCAGCTG
>CALMVK010000025.1:6418-7592 GCA_937873145.1 uncultured Granulicella sp.
TCTTATTTTCGTCAATAAACGAATGCTCGTCAAGCTCTTTGGCGATCCCCTGCTAGACTAGGACTTGGCCATGCCCATTGTTGAGCTCCACAAGATCCGTAAGGCGTATGGCGAGAAGATCGCGGTCGAAGGCCTTTCGTTGCGGATCGAGGCAGGCACAATGTTCGGGCTCCTGGGGCCGAACGGGTCAGGCAAGTCGAGTTCCATTCGCATGATGATCGGCATTACGCGGCCGGATTCAGGGACCGTTTCCCTCTTCGACCGGCCGTTTACGCGCGCGGCGCTGGCCCGGGTGGGCTATCTTCCGGAAGAACGCGGCCTCTATAAGAAGATGCAGGTGATGGATCAGCTGATCTTCATGGGCCAGCTGCATGGGCTTGACGCTGCGACGGCTGCCCGACGCGCCCAGGCCTGGTGCGAGCGCCTGCAGATTGCCGACGTGAGCACCAAAAAGACCGAAGAACTTTCCAAAGGCATGCAGCAGAAGATCCAGTTCATCGCGGCGCTGCTGCATGAGCCGGACCTCATCATCATGGATGAGCCCTTCAGCGGCCTCGATCCGGTCAATGCGACGCTGCTGATGGATACGCTGGTCGACCTGCGCCGGCAGGGCAAGGCGATCCTGTTCAGCACGCACCGCATGGATCAGGTGGAGAAACTATGCGACGGCATCGCGATCATCTACCAGGGCAAGCTGGTGCTTGAGGGTGCGATGCGCGAGATCAAGGCCAAGTACCCGGCCAACCGCATTCAGGTCCACTTTGTCGGCGACGACAGCTTCCTGCGGCTGCCGGTCATCGCCTCGGCCAAGCAGTATGCGGGGCAGGTACAGCTTGTGCTGCGCGATGGCCTCGATCCAGCGCAGGCCGCGCAGAGCGTACTCGACCATGCGGTCACGCACGGCACGTGCATCACGCGCTTCGAGGTCACGGAACCGACACTGGAAGAGATTTTCATCGAAACCATAGGAGAAAACGTCGATGCTTAGCTGGAAGAATGCATGGCTGATCGCGCGGCGCGAGTACCTGGAACGGGTGCGGACGCGATCGTTTCTGCTGGCCACCATCCTGATTCCGACGCTGATGGGCGGGTTCGTCTTTGTCAGCGGCTACTTGGCGAGCAGCAGCAAGTCGTCGGCGCATATCGCGATTGTGAGCGCCGATCCGCAGTTCGC
>CALMVK010000026.1 GCA_937873145.1 uncultured Granulicella sp.
TCTATGTACAGGGGCGGCGGGGATGGGTTCGGCTCCACGAGAAGGGCGGCAAGGAGCACGAGATGCCGACGCACCACAATCTCGACCGCTACCTTGAGGAGTACATCGCGGCCGCCGGCATCGCCGAAGACCGGAAGGGGCCACTCTTTCGGACGACCAGAGGCCGTTCCGGCGAGCTTACCGGCAATTCCCTGCTCCAGTCCGATGTGTGGCGAATGATTCGCCGGCGAGCGCTAGCGGCCGGAATCAAGACTGAGATTGGCTGCCACACCTTCCGCGCTACCGGCATCACCTCGTACCTCAAGAACGGCGGCAAGCTGGAGATCGCGCAGCAGATGGCAGCTCATGAATCAGCTCGGACGACGGGGCTTTATGACCGCAGGAGCGACGAGGTTTCCTTGGACGAGGTCGAGAGGATCGGGATTTAGGCACACAGAGCCTCATCGTATGCCGTCGCACAATGGCCAAATTGACCCAAACGCGACGGTTTCTAGGGCACCGCTTAAGCGTTGCGTTTAGGCAGACCCAATTGGTACGAACGCAAGCGCAGCGTAACTTAGCAGTGTTCGTCGGTACAGTGCAAACGTAGAAGATGCCAGCATTCGCTGGCATCTTCATGTGTAAGCAGCTTTAGCGGGGCCTGCACACGAGGGCTCACCGCAACAACTATTGGTTGTTTCTGATCTTAATAGCTTCCTCAACCCAGGCCTCAAGATTGTCCGCGATCTTCTTGTATGTAGCCTTGCTGTCCGATACCGCCGTCGGATCGTATAGCTTCACAACGCTGGACAGCTTCTTCTTGTTTGTGCCCGAACCAATCGAGACGTAGTCGAAAGGGTTAGAACCCGCTGTAGACGTGCTCCCAGCCAAATTCTTGAGACCGTGGATTCGAACGCCTACTATTCCTTTACCTTCATTCCATGTTTCAAGGATTTCGTGATTGATCCACTTCCGGTTAGCAGTTCCGTTACCGACCAGCAGGACTGCCGCAGATCGGCCGTAGAGTTGATCTGCGATCCAACGCTCAACAGCCGCGTCTCCCTTTTTCTTCAACGCTTCCCAATCATTGTCGTTGATAGGTTTGTTATCTTCGAGCGATCCAATGTTTCTCACCTGAGAGGCCCGCTGGCAATCGCCATCAAAATGGAAGCTGTAAAACACTTTACGTGCCATATTCCCTCGTATCAGTTCAAAGCGATAGTTTTGATGCAGATAATTTTACCGCACATCAGCCGAGTCTCTTTCGTCAGGCTAAAGCTTCAAGAATAGTTTGCGACAGTCGGGCGTAGTCCAAGCTGCTGGCGAGAGCGTCGTTGCACTCGGCAGGCATTCGGCTTAGCCCAGCTCGTTGAGTTGGTGTTGCTGCGGCACTTAGCTCACTAGACCTGCCACCCACAGAGCCAAATACAAAAACTGGTAGTTTCGCATTCCGTGCAAACTGAATCTCTTCGTCAACGCCCGGCGTATGGCCGCCGCGCGCCGTTTTTCCTCCAATAACTACCAGCGCTCCAGCTTCCGAATCTTCCAGCATTGCTTTCCTCATGAGCGTAAGGCTTCGCGGTCGGTCTCCACTCACGGCCTCCGTTGGTATCACCTGAACGATGTTCTGGAATTCCGTAATCGTGGCATCCGTGACGAAGTACCGTGACACGTACATCCGTACGGCTTCTTTGAAGTCTTGCGGGCGCAATCTCTTTGCAAGATCGAAGATCATGAATTGAAAAGTCGGGTGTGCGCCAAAGGAAATAGCACGCCCAGCCCTGAGGCTGGTCTCGACAATCGCATGTACAGCATTCGTCATGTTCTGCTGGAACTCGGGTTCGCAGTCAGCAAATGCCCCAGAAATCACAATCCTTTTTGATTGCGGTTTTGGAGGAGCTGTTCTGCGGTTAATCTCCGCTACGTAGTCGCTGATGGAATCAGTATGCAAACCACCTTCATCAATCCCAGCCGTCGGCCGTGATGGGGTTGCGGCAAGCAGAATAGCGCTGTCATAATGCTCGCCGTGTTTCGGATGAGTCTCATAGCCACCATCTTTGGCGCAGGCAGGAAAAGCGCTATAGTCCTGACGACTCGGGGAACGCCCAAACAATTGAAGAAGGTGGGTTAGCGGCCTCTCTCGGTATCGATCAGATTTCCTGGGCAGAGTCAAACTGAAGAGCATCCGACGAGAATCCACATTCTTCAGCTCAAGGTTGTGCACGTGAGCGATGTCTCTTAGCCTCCCTAGCTCATCGAACAAGCGGTCAACGTAGTCTCGATGGTGGATGCGGAACGCTTCCTGAATGATATTTTCAACTTCCTGCGCGTTCACATCGTCCCCGGAAGGAGCCCATTCGGGAAAGTCAAAGTGTGGTGCTACCGCCGGCACGACTGCGAGAGGCTTCCTGTCTTCCAATGATCCGATCCGAATCCACACGATAGGAAGCTGTAGGCTCAAAGCTAACTGAAGCTCTTTCGCGATCCATTCGGACTCCCCTGTTTTGGGAGTATCAAGAAACAGCACTGCATCACTCGTTCGCAAACGTTCTTCAATGATGTTCTGAGCGTCTTCGCCCACCTGCACATCGAACAGGTCTCGGAACGATTTCTGGGCGGTCGCGCGCAATACCCGATCAAACGCTGCAGTTATTTCTTCTCCATCGAAGCGACGATGGCTTAAAAAGAGATGCATCGGTTCGGCTATGAGGGTTGGTTTGAGTATCGCCATCACCTGGCGAGCGAACACAATAGCAATGGTGGCAAGCTGGCCGTTATCCAAAGCGCGTTGTCTTAACTTTTCATGCACGTCGAAGCTCTGACGATCAGCAATAATGGCAGGTGGATGGCGCTCTGCGACCGTCATGGCAACGGGTAGAACCGAGGCCCGGTTCCGAAGCCCCTTTTGAAGAAAATCTACGAACGGCGCCTCATATTGCTGATCGGCCCGGTTCAGAAAGACAATGACGTCTCCCGCATCCGGCTCTGCCATGCGCAACGCTGCTGCCGATTGCAGGGGTGAGACAGTACAGAACTCGCATAAGGTGCTTACGCATTTATCAAGGAAGGTGTCCGCGTCAGCTGACCTTCGTATCGTCAGCAAGGGTGACACAACGTACACGATGTTCATCTGCTCTCCTATAACCGTCTGTCTCGAACCCTTTTAACGATTGCCAGTCATGGAAGCACAAGCCAGCTCTTCCCTTCCTTGTAGTGGCATTCGGCGGTTGCAGCCGCTGATGAGTCCGCCCGATATCCTTTAGAGAATCGACTCAAATCCCTTATGACGAATGACTTTGAGCAAGGTCAGCGCCGGACCCTTCGGCTGTTTGGTGCCACGCTCCAACTGCGAGACATAGCCCACGGTTAGATTGAGGTAGCGCGCAAACACCGCCTGGCTCAGATGTGCTCGCTCTCGCAATGTGCGGATTTCTTCGCCACTAATTGGCTCCGCCGTGCTTAGGGGTTTCTGACCCAAGTGGCGAATGGTGATCTTTTCATGCTCCGTCTTATCAATGATGCCAAGTCGAAGTTGATCGTCCGCCATTTCAATGATTGCTTCGACCACCCGGTTAGCTTTCTTCGTCATCTTTGATCTCCTGTAAGGCCCCGTCTTCTAGGGCCGCTTGAATTGTGGCGGCGTCGGCCATAAGCCATCCCTCTGCTTGAGAGCGTAAGGTGAAGAACTCATCGTCTTGGATATTCTCTCGTTCGCTTTTGGCAAAGCCCAGGAGGAATACGGCCCGATTCTTTACGCGGTAGCCGACGATCATTCGGTATCCTCCTGATCGTCCTTGCCCCTTGCGTGACACACGTTGTTTGATGAGCCCTCCTCCAAGATCCGCATCGATCAGACCCCTCTCGGCTCGTTCGATGGCCTCGCGTAAACTCCTGTCGGCTATGTCCTCGCGTCGCGCAAACCGCGCAAGCCATTTTGTTTTGAAAATTTGCACTGAACCGCCCAACCAACTGCCACTGTGCACTATAGTACCAAAAACTATGGCATATTTGGGCGAATTGGGTGCTTTGAGAGTACTCATATGCGTTTATGCGCTAATGTGTATATGAGTAAGGATAAAACACCATGCGCGTAATCGCACTGTTGAATCAAAAGGGCGGTGTGGGTAAAACGACCCTTAGCATTCATCTCGCCACAGCTCTTGCAAGGACTGGCAAGGTGCTTTTGATCGATGCCGACCCGCAGCACTCCGCTCTTGACTGGTCGGCCCAACGCGAGGCTGCCAGCACGTTCAACGTCATAGGACTTCCAAAGCCAACATTGCATCGTGATATTGCCACCCTCGGCGCACCTTACGACTGGATCATCATCGATGGGCCGCCACGGGTGAATGAGTTGGCCCGTTCTGCGATTGCGGCAAGCGACTTGGTAATCGTGCCCGTGCAGCCATCCCCCTATGACGTATGGGCTGCTAAGGACATCGTGGACATCATCCGCGAGTGCGAGATCAGCCGTCCGCAGGTGCTGTCTCGCTTCCTTGTCAACCGTCTCGTTCCAAACACAACATTGGCCGGAGAGATCACCGACGCACTTTCCGAATTTGACGTGAAGAGCTTTGCAACGATCGTGCGTAACCGGACTGAGTACGCGAAATCGGCTCGTATGGGTCTGACCGCGCTCGAAACAGAGCCGAGCGGCCAGGCCGCAGCTGAAATCCAGGCTCTGGCAAAAGAGGTCTCATCTCTATTGGAGAAGACACATGCCTGAAACAAAAGGATGGGGCAAGCGCCCCACGAGCAAGCCGATAAATGTTGTGCCTTCTATGGATG
>CALMVK010000027.1 GCA_937873145.1 uncultured Granulicella sp.
TTCACCCTCCCCATGCCCGAGGACCGCGCCGCCATCCAGCTCTCGATCGGCGAAATCCTCGCCCGCATCGTCCAAAACCAGCTCGACCCCCGCCGCGCCCGCCGTCATTCCGGCGCAGCCGGAATCCCCGTATTGGCCCTCCTCCAATCCTTGCAAAAAGACCAAGATCCACCCCTAACTCCAATCCCCGCAAGATTTTGCACACAGAAGTATAGGGTGGCCAGGGTACGCCGAATCACACCCCCGAAGACCCAAACCCCTTCACCCCGCGCAACGTCCAACAAGCGTCTCGCCTCTTTGAACTCTGCTTTAATCCGCCGCTGCGCTACCCAGTCTCCCGCAAATACTATCTGCGCCTTCTCGTCTGAAACACCTTTCACGGGAGGATTGTTAGACTTATGCATCGGTCCGCCCATGTGGGGCCGTCTTGACCCGTTTGGACCTAATCCCCATGAGCTTGAAAGCCAAAATAGAGGCCGTCATCTATGCCTCTGAAGAGCCCGTGACCCTCGTGCAACTCGTCGGGCTGCTCGGCCACGAAGCTCAGCAGGAGCTCGACACCCTCGCCGCTCGTCAGCACTCGCTGCCGCTTCAGCAGGAGTTCACCGAAGCGGCAGAAGGCGCCTTCCCACAACGGGAAGACCCCTCAGCAGAACCGTCCGAAGCCGTACCCTCGCGCAACGACGCTGCTGAGAAGAAAGCCACCCGGGAGGCCGAGCGCCGCCTCCGTGAATTTCTAACCGAAACCGTGCACTCCCTCCTCTCGGACTACACCACCTCCGATCGTGGCCTGGAGATCCGCGAGGTCGCCGGAGGCTTCCGCATGGCCACCAAACCCGAATACCACGATGCCGTCCGCAGCTTCGTTAAGTCTCTGAAACCAGTCCTCAAACTCACCCTTCAGGCACTCGAAACCCTCGCCGTCGTAGCCTACAAGCAGCCCATCACGGCCCCTGAGATCTCCGAAATCCGCGGCGTTGACTCCGGAGGAGTGCTTGGCTCTCTTCTAGCGCGCAAACTGATTACCACTGCCGGTCGCAAACAGGTCGTCGGCCGCCCTATCCTCTACAAAACCACAAAAGACTTCCTGCTGCGCTTCGGACTCAAAGACATTGCCGAGCTACCCAGCATCGAAGAGTTTGAGAAGATGGCCGGCGAGTTTGCCGCCCAGGAGGAGATTCCCATGCCGGAGTCAACGCAAGACAAAGCAGAAGAGCGCATCACCCGTGAGAACTTCGTCGCAGAGCGAGATGCGACCGAGCCTCAGGCCGACGGCGATTCCAGTTCACTCGACGCGGATGACAGTAATCGTCCGGACGACGAGCTTCCGGCGGTCGATGGACGCCTCTCCGGCCTTCCACCCCAATCCACCCAGCCCGGCGAGAACCCTTCCGCAGACGAAGCTGCCATCCAGAGCGGAGAAAGCGAGATGCACCAGTGACCGGCAAAGCCAACCAGTGGAACCAGACCGATCGCGACCTAGAAGCCTCCGAATCGCCTCAGGATCACGAGCCGGACACCGTCGGCACACCCGAGGGTGATAATGAATTCTCCTCAGACGAGCCGCTCGTAAAGCTTCCTAAGGATGCTGAACAGATCCCACGCGGCAACGCTCCAGATCCCTATAAGGGCGAGTAGCCCGTCCGGAACCATCAAGCCCCATAATAGGTCTATGCCCCAGAAGCCAGCCAGCAAAGCAGCGGACCCACCCGCCGGCGAGCGGCTCCAGAAGATTCTCGCCCAGGCGGGCATCGCCAGTCGCCGCAAATCGGAAGAGATCATCCTCGAGGGTCGCGTCCAGGTCAACGGCCAAGTGATCACCGAACTTGGAACCCGTGCCGACGTAGCCAAGGACCACATCCGCGTCGACGGCAAGCTGCTTCACGGTCCCGAGCAGCAGCGATATTACATGCTTAACAAACCCCGCGGCTATGTGACCACGCTCGACGACCCCCAGCACCGGCCCACCGTGACCCAACTCATGCAACAAAAGAGTGGGCCGCATGGAGACCAGGTCCGCCTGTATCCGGTCGGCCGGCTCGATTATCTCAGCGAAGGCCTTCTCCTGATGACCAACGACGGAGCCTTGGCCAACTCGCTCTCAAAGGCTGCTGCTGGCGTCGAAAAAATCTATCTTGTCAAGGTGAGTGGCGTCCCTCCGCCTGAAGGTCTAGAACAGATCCGCCGCGGCATCATGATTGACCGTGGCCGCCTCGATGAAGTACGCGCCGGCCGCCGCGACCGCATCCTGACCGCACCTGCAAAGGTAGACTTGGTTCGTGGTGGCGACAATCCCTGGTTTGAGGTCACATTGACCGAAGGCCGGAATCGCCAGTTGCGGAAGATGTTTGAGGAAATCGGCCATCATGTGGAGAAAATTCGCCGTATCGGTTACGGAGCGCTTCGCCTCGATGTTCCCCCCGGCGAGTTCCGCGAATTGAAGCTTGGTGAGGTCATGGCCCTCGATCGAGCCGCCAAAGGCCGCAAGGTCGAGCCGAAAAAGACGCTTCCTGAGTTCGCCAAGCTAAAATCCCCGGCGAAGCCCAAGTCAGCAAGGACAGCACGCCGCCCCGCTCCTAACGCTCGTCCCACCCGCTAGCTGCCTGAAAAGTTCGTCTTCGTTACCTCCGCTACGATCGCTGCGGTTTGTCCGCCCCGGATCATCTCTTGTAGTGTGACCTCGGGGATGCCGCCGACCCGTCCCAGGATCTCCTGAAATGCAAAGGCGTGCCCTCGATTCGTCCAGTTCGCCCCCTCGATCAGCGCCGGCAAAGCCTTCTCTGTAATCGCCACGAGGACTCTTGGGTCGCGTGACTCCGTCAGCCTCGCTAGCAACACGCTCCCTTTATTTCGGTCTGTCCAACGCGAGGACAGCAACAGGTCAACAAACGGTCCCGGATCGATCCGATAGGCATTCGCCTCCGGCGCGAACGCCAGTACTCCGAGCGCACGGACCGCATTGTTGCGAACCTCCGGATCTTCGTCATGCGCCGCGTATGCCAAGGTGTCGACCTGTGCCTGTGACAGCGGTGCGTATCCCAGCAGAACGGCACTTGCCTCCCGCTGGCGCGCACTGCCGGCCTGCCGCAGGACGCTCTCCAACTCTCCTGCATGAGTTCTCGCATACTCCCGCATCGTAAGCTGAATCCCGCGGGTCTCAGGATCGTACGATAACGCGTATCCCGCCGAGTCGTCTTCTCGCAACTCCCCGTGCGCGCCGGCCCGGGCCATCTTTAGCAGACTCTGGTGATACAACTCCAGCGCCGACGGAGCCAGGCGTTCCGTTCCGTGAGGTGGAGGCTCAGGCACAAAGGGCTGTGAAGATTTGCCATTCAGCCCTACATAGACCAGCAGACGCTGGTGTTCGTCACAACAGAGCACGGCAAGGTCCGTCGGCGGCCGCCCTGTAATCCCCTGGATCTCTTGGGAGATAGAAGCTTGCTCGTGCGCAAATGTACTTAACGTCAAGGAATCGCCTACGCTTAGCGGCAGACGCGCACGCACCGAGTCCAGGTCCAACCCCGCATATCCGAAGTAATTGATCTGTCCTACCTCCAGGCTCAGCGGCTTGGAAGAGGCAGTTTGTCCCCAGTTCGGAAAGGCAAAAGCCGTTAGCAAGAGAAAAATAAAGTATTTCAACATTCTGCTTCCTTTACGTGTAGACCCTATCGGCAGATTCCGCGCAGATGTTCACTGGTGTTGCATCTTGGGACACTTTCCCCCAGGCCCATCGCTTTATACAGGCATCTTTTGCCTTCACGTAAGGACCTTTTGCGCTTCAAAGCATCCAATCACCAGCAAAGGAGTAAAGCTGTGGCGATTGAAAAGGCAACGTTTGGAGCAGGATGTTTCTGGGGCGTCGAAGCCCGTTTCAGTGAACTTATGGGAGTCACTGACACAGCGGTAGGTTATGAGGGCGGTACTCTCGAGCACCCGACCTATAAGGAAGTTTGTACCGACCGCACAGGACATGCCGAGGTCGTCGAAGTTACTTTCAATAACGCCCATGTCTCTTATGAGCAGATTCTCGATGCATTCTTCTCCCTGCACGATCCTACGCAGCTCAACCGCCAAGGTCCGGACTGGGGAACGCAGTATCGCAGCGCCATTTTTACTCACTCGGACGATCAAGCGCGGCTCGCAAATGCCAAGATCGCTGATCTAAATGCCGCGGGAACCTTCCGCAGTCGCATCGTCACCGAGGTAACACCCTCAACCGGTTTTTGGAAGGCCGAAGAGTACCACCAAAAGTATCTCGAAAAGCGAGGTATGGTGAGCTGCCATATTTGAGTTCGCCTCGGCTAAGAATGCTCCGGACAATCTCGTCCAGGCGGAATGCTAGACTGACCCAAGCAAGCGAAACACAGGCTCACCCCGCGGATTCATGGAGACTATTGATCTTTCTACGTCGCAGGGCGGAGCTACCGCGCTCCGCCGTCTCCTTAATCTAACTGGTATCGATCGCGCAGTCGGCTACACGTTGCTTGCCCGTGGCTGGGCGTCCTGTGCCGGGTTAGTCACTGTAGGACTTATCGCCCGCTTTCTTTCTTCGGCAGAGCAGGGCTACTATTACACCTTCGGCTCACTAGCCGCCCTGCAGATTGTCTTTGAGCTCGGCTTTTCGGTTGTTATCCTGCAACTCGCCACGCACGAGTTTGCCCACCTCTCAATCCTGGCTGAAGGCATGCTGGCCGGCCCCGCCGCCGCCCAGTCCCGGCTTGCCTCCATCCTGCGTAAAGCCTTGCAGTGGTATAGCTTAGCCGCCGTCGTGATGGCTTTGATCCTTGTTCCAGCAGGCTGGCACTTTTTTGCCACGAGCCCCGGTGCGCATGCCTCCATTGCATGGCATCTGCCCTGGGTGGCCGTAGTCCTCGCCTCTTCTATTACCTTTCAGATCGATCCAGTCTTCTCCTTCCTTGAAGGCTGCGGCCTGGTCGCCAACGTCGCCCGCACCCGCCTGGCCCAGTCGGTTCTGGGCAGCACGCTCGCCTGGATCGCGTTGCTTTTGCACCACGGTCTCTTCGCCCCCGCGCTACTGATCGCGGGCCAGGCCCTCGCCGGGATCATCTGGATCGTCCGCCAGCGCCGCCTGCTCCTCCACCTGGTCCGCCTCCCCGTAGGCGAGCACGCCATCGACTGGTGGAGCGAAGTCTGGCCTTTCCAGTGGAGGATCGCCGTCAGTTACGCCTGTGGTTTCTTCATCTTCCAGCTCTTCAACCCCATCCTCTTCCGCTTTTGGGGGCCAGCCGCCGCCGGCCGCATGGGCATGTCGCTCAACATCGCCAACGCCATCGCTTCGGTCGCCATCGCCTGGATCAACACCAAGGCCGCGCCGTTTGGAGCCCTCATCGCCCGCCGTCAGTTTGCCGCGCTCGATCGCCTTTTCTTCCGTTCCGCCGCGCAGAACCTTGCCCTCTGCTCCTTGCTCTCGCTCGTCGTCTGGCTGGCCGTCGTCCTGTTGGGGCATCGACATATCCCCTTCGCCCAGCGCCTGCTTCCGCCGCTTCCTTTCGCGTTCCTGCTCCTTTCCGTCAACATCAATCAAGCCGTCAACTCCATGGCCCTCTACCTCCGCGCGCATAAGCAGGAGAAATTCCTCGTCAACTCCGTCCTGGGCGCGATCGGCTTAAGTCTCACCTCATGGTTTCTCGGCCGGCGTTACGGCGCACTCGGCATGACTTCCGGCCAACTCACCATCGCGCTCATCGTCGGTCTCGGACTCGGCGGACGTACCTTCTTCAAGTACCGGAGGCTCTGGCATGCCTGACCTCGCTCACTCTGCGCCAGACCGCCCAGTCCTGACTCTCGCCATCCCTACCTACAATCGCGCGGCCAATCTCGAGCTGCTCCTCCGCTCCCTTGCCCCCCAACTCGCGGCTGAACCTGCCGTTGAGCTTCTCATCTCCGACAACGCCTCCCCCGACTCGACGGAATCGCTTGTCCGCGGTTTGATCGCCGAGGGTCTCCGCTGCCGCTATCTCCGCAACCCGGAGAACATCGGTCCCGACCCCAACTTCCTGCAGTGCTACCGCGAGGCCCGTGGCAAATACGTCTGGATCTTCGGGGACGACGACTTTCTGCTTCCCGGCGCGCTCTCCTTCCTCCTGCGATTTCTCGCCCCCAACGCCACGCTCCCCGAGCTCGATCTGCTCTTCGTCGCCCCCTTCGGCTTCCTCCATCAGCCCAACGAGCGCCGCCTCGCTCGGTCCAATCCAGCGGCCTTCCCCTTCTCCGATCCGATTGCCTTCCTTCAGGCCGTCGGCCTCCGGGGCGATCTCGCCCTCATCTCCGCGGTCATCCTTAATAAGGACACCGTCGAGCGCCATCCGCATCCCGACTTCGCCGAGGGCAAAGCTACTAACCTCCTCCAGCTCGGCTGGACGTTTACGGCACTCCGTCATCTCCGCCACGGACTCGTCCTCGACCGGGGCCTGCTCGCCGTCTGCGAACTCAACCCACAGCGCCGCTTCGATGTCGCCCGGGTCTTCGGCGTGCACTGGGCGCAGGCCGCTGCACGCCACCTCGGGCAAGGCACCCCACTCTACCGCGCCGTCCTCCGCGACCAGCTCTACTCCTGGTTCGTCACCAATTGGTACGGCATGCGCCGCCACCCCGAGCACACCATTCTGCGCGACCCCGTCGGCCAGATGCGCCCTTACTTCGGCCGGCTGCCGCTCTTTTGGCTCTCTACCTGGCCGCTGCTGGCGTGGCCCATGCCGCTCGCCGGCGCCTGGCTGCTCGTGTGGCGCAGCCTCCGCCAGCTGGACCTCTGGATGCATCGCCGCTCCGTGCAGACGTAACCCATTCCGCTGCCATACGGGAACAGGTAAGTTTGAGGGGTGCGGAGAAAGCCATGACGACCGTAGATCGATATAACGCCGTCTATCCAAGCACCTTAACGACAACGGTGCAGGCTCGAAGCAAGCTTGCCGAACCGTGGCCGGCGTCTGCACAAAGCAGCTTGCTGCAGATTGCATTGGCGGCGCTTGGCCTGACGGAACTCTGCGGCTTCTTCGTGATCGCGCCGCTGCTGCATCCGCGGCACGCCGCCCTCTATCACTGGAGCGGAACCGGCGTGGGCTTGTTCCTTCCGGTTTTCCTCAATTTACTTCTGGGATGGGCCGCCATTGCAACGCTTCTTCTAGGCATCCAGGCCAAACATTCGCTGCGGATCGCCGTTTGGCTTGGAATTCTTCTCCTCACCCCGGCCGTTGTCTCCTATAACTTCGACCTGCTCTTCAACGGTGCGGCAAGCGCGTTGACGCTTCGGCTGCTTCTCTCGTGCGGAATCGTGGGTGCGATCCTCGCATGCGGATCGCGTCTTTGGGGGCAGGCGTTGGGTCGGGTCGCCGAAGCCATGGCGATCCTGATCACTTTCTTCGGCATCGGCGGTGTCTTGATGCTGGGGCAGCTCGTCTGGGCCGGCGGCCAGGCACGCGGGCTGAATCGAGAAGTTGAGGGCCACACCTGGCCAGACACTTCTACGGCCACCCTAAAGAAGCAACGTCTCATCTGGATCATCTTCGACGAACTCTCGTATCGGCAGGTCTATGAACGGCGCTTTCCCGGCCTGTTCCTGCCGGCGTTCGACGCACTGGCCACACAAAGCAGTGTCTTTACGCAGACAATTCCCGCGGGGATCTTCACCGATGTCGTGCTGCCCTCCCTAATGTCCGGGCGCAGGATCGATGTTGTGCGTTCCTCCGCCAGCGGCGCGCTCTCCACCCACGATTCCCAAAGTGGAACGTGGCAGCCCTTCGACGCCCAGGACACCGTCTTTGCCGACGCTCTACGGAGCGGCTACCGCACAAGAGTTGCCGGCTGGTACGTTCCGTACTGCCGCATCCTGCCCGGCGTGCTCGATCAATGCTTCTGGAGCTACGACATCCCGGTCAAGAACCGCCTGTCCTCACAAAAAAGTCTACTGGACAACACGCTTGCTCCAGTTCTCTACGCCGTGAGCGGAAGCGGCCTTCTCCCGCAGCGCTGGCTCGCCGGGTCGACTCGCGCGCAGGCGTTTCAGACGTACGGAGCGCAAATGCACATCGAGGACGATCAAACTATCTCCACTGCCGCGGAGGCCGCCTTGCGCGACCCTTCGGCTGGTTTCGTTCTGCTGCACTTTCCCGTGCCGCATCTTGGCGGAATTTATAACCGGACCACCGGCCAGTTCACGACGGGAGCCTCGACCTACCTGGACAATCTTGCGCTGGCCGATCGGTGCCTCGCCCAGTTGCAAAGAACTCTCCAACAGACAGGGCAGTGGGATTCCTCGACGGTCGTCGTCATGGGCGACCACAGCTGGCGAACCAGGCAGATCGTGACGGACGCCGCTGCGCTGACAGGCGAGGAGAACGAAGCCAGCCAGGGCGGAAGGTACGATCCGCGGCCGGTCTACGTGGTCAAGCTCGCCGGACAACAAACACCAGCGCGGATAGACACCGCATTTTCCGCCGTGCACACCCGCACGCTTCTGGACGCCATGTTGCGAGGAGACATCCGTACCCCGCAGGACCTGGCGAAAGAGGTGCAACGCCTTCGCTGAGCGAAATATGCGCGCCGCCACAAGCCCTACTGCAACTCCACCCTATATTTTCCAGAGTCAGATCGACAAGCGCGCGACTGGAACAACAACAGTGCTCACCGCGATTCATCCTTTCCGTCGAAACCTCATACCAATGCTTAGATCAGAAGCAATATGCTCCTAGGGATTGCCTCGTGAGGAAATACTCTTGCATATCAAAAAGCATGTGAGTGCGGTTCTGCTGGTATCGGCTGTGCTGTGTGGTTTGCGCGTTGCATCGCAGGCGCAGACTCCGACGGTGAATCAGGTGCCAGCGAAAGGTATTACGGGAGATTGGCAGGCCACCTACAACGGGGCGGCGGACGCGACGCGCGTGGTGTTTCGTATCTCGAAGGCTCCGGCAGGATGGCGGGCGATCGTGTACTGGGCAGACCAAAGTCACTATCCGGCGAGCGTGCCGACGCTGACGCTTCGGGGCGACGAGGTTTCGTTTACGGCGACTGCGAACGATCTCAATGGCAGCTTTGCGGGAACGATCGCTGCGGACCACGCAACCATCGTGGGCAACTGGACACAAGGAAGCGGGGGGAAGAGTGGGTTCGCAAGCCAGCCGATGACGATGGCACGAGCCAGGAAGGAGACAGCATGGGTCATTCCACCGCCGCTGGGGTCGGACGCGAAGATGATTGCGGGGAACCTGGACCCGACGTTCGAGGTGACCACGGTAAAGCCTCATGATCCGAACGTCATGGGTGGCGGCTGGAGGTGGATCGGGGCACGGCGGTTTGAGGCAACGATGACGGTGGGAGCGCTGTTAGCGGACATCTACGGAGTGCAACAGGACCAGATCCTCGGGACGCCGAACTGGATGTTTAAGGACGTCTACGACTTTACAGGGGTGCCGGACCTGCCGGGATGGCCGACGCTCGACCAGAGATACAGTATGGAGCGCAAGATGCTCCAGGAGCGATTCGGGCTAAAGGTGCATGCTGAAACGCGCGAGATGTCGGCGGTGGCGCTGACAACAGCGAAGAGCGGAGACAGAATGACACCAAGTGTGCTCATCGATCCGGGAGTTACGTTCAGCATGCACCCCGCGACAGGAGGAGGAGGGTTCGTGTTTACGGCACAGAATTCATCGATGGGCGACTTGAAGCGAGCTCTGCAAGGCATGCTGGACCGCCCAGTGGTAGATAGAACGGGGCTTACGGGTCAGTTTGACTTCGATCTGACCTTTATGCCGGATGACGGTGTATTTGGCGGGCGCGTTCATCTGCCGCCGGTCGACTCGGGCGCGACGGCACCGGACCTCTATACGGCAATACAACAGCAGCTTGGGCTCAAGCTGAGCAAGTTTAAAGGTCAGGTGGAGGTTCTGGTCATTGATCATATAGAGCGTCCTTCCCCGAACTAATCTTGAGGCGATCCACCTTGATCAAGTAGTTGTGATACTACTAACAGTAGCGCGCAAGCGCGGGGAACTTCGGGGAGCGATTCAGGATTTGCATCCGTGCAAACTTCAGAGTCTGGCCAGAGACCGAAGTGACATCCCTTACCACCGCAACGTCCTTATCCGGCATCTGCCGGAACCTAAAAGACGCGGCCTTGGTTGCTCTGGCTGGAAGGCATCGGTCACAGGACCTGCCTCGCCGTGCAGCAGCGCTTCCGTACCCACGACAGCAATGCTGACCTTGAATTTAGCCGGGCCCGTGTGCGCCCAGCGACCGCAAGCTATGCTTTGCGCGCGTTCGCCTATCCGCAAGATGAAGGAAATCAATTGAACTCTGCAACGCTTGAACCGAATGAACAGCTCCAAACCGAACAACCCCGTTCCACTCACCCAGCAAAACACGAAGCTCTCGCCGAGACCCAGAACTCAACTGCTGCCACCGACGCCGTCATCGATCCCAAGACCGGCCTGCCGATGCTGAAGGACGTGCACTTCGCCGACTTCCGTATCTCCGACTTGCTGAAGACGCGCCTCGCCGCCGCTGGTTTCAACACCCCCACTCCCGTTCAGGCCAAGGCCATTCCCCCCGCGCTCGAGAGCCACGACATCCTCGCCACCGCCTCCACCGGCACCGGCAAGACGCTTAGCTTCCTCATCCCGATGATCGAGCGCATGGACGCCAACTCCGTGCCCTCCACCAAAGGCAAGCGCGGCCCTATCCGCTCGCTCATCCTGTTGCCCACGCGCGAGCTCGCCATGCAGGTGCTTGACGCCTATGGCAAAATCTCTCCGCAGGCCAAGTCCGACTCCGTGCTCGTCTGCGGCGGCTTGTCAGAGAACACACAGCTCGATCAACTCGGCCGTGGCCCGCGACTCGTCGTCGCCACCCCTGGCCGTCTTGAAGATTTTCTTCGCCGCCGCTCCGTCAACCTGAGCTCGGTTGAGATGCTGGTCCTCGACGAAGTGGATCGCATGCTGGATATGGGCTTCCTGCCCGCCATCCGCCGCATCGTCGGCGCGCTGCCCAAGACCCGTCAGACCATGTGCTACTCCGCGACCCTTGACGCCAACATCACCGAGATCGTCCGCGACTACGTGCAGAAGCCTGTCCGCATCGAGATCGGCACCACATCCAAGCCCTCCGACCGTGTCGAGTTGCGCGTCTACACCGTCATGCAGGATCAGAAGCTCGGCCTGCTCAACCAGATGCTCAATGAAGAAGAGGGCACCTTCCTCGTCTTCTCGCGCACCAAGCACGGTGCAGACCGCGTCGCCAAGAAGCTCGAAAAGCTCGGCCACCTAGCTGACGTCATCCATGGCGACCGCTCACAGTCGCAGCGCACCGCCGCCCTCAAGGGTTTTTCGAGCGGACGCCATCGCATCCTGGTCGCCACCGACGTAGCGGCCCGAGGCATCGACGTTCAGGACATCGCGCATGTCGTCAACTACGACCTGCCAAACGCCTCGGACGACTTCGTTCACCGTATTGGAAGGACGGGACGCGCCGGAGCCAAGGGCGTCGCTACGACTTTCGTCATGCCGCAGGAGCGTTCCGATGCCCGCAAGCTGGAACGCGAGCTGAAGATCAAGTTTGAGTGGCGCGAAGCCGACAAGAACCTTGAGAAAGAAGAGCGCAACAAGCCGCTCGACACCGCAGCGCCGGACTCGTTGCTCGGTATGGAAACCCGCGCGTGGCGTACCGGTGATGTCTCCGCTGAGCGTCAAGCCGGCATGCCCACCAGCTCTTACCGCGGCTCGGGCAATGGTTCCGGGGGCAGCTTCCGTGGACGCTCCGGGGGCGGCGCAGGCCGAAGCTCTGGAGGACGCGGCCCTTCATCCAACAGCCGGCCCGGTTCCAGCCGCTCCGGCCCCGCCCGTCGCGGACGCTAACGCCCTCCGATCAAGAGCTCTTCGGGTGCCCCATCTCAGACAGCCTCACGTCTGAGGTGGGGATAAACTCGGTGGAGAATCCTCTCAGAGACGCTAGTCATCCAATGGCTTGATGTCATTTATGTCCTCCACTCTGCTGACCGACACAAAGCAATTCATCCGGCCGGACCGAATTGAGGACACACGCCTGCGTGACAGCTACGGACGGGCCATCACGGATCTTCGTGTCTCCGTTACCGATCGCTGCAACTTTCGTTGTGTCTACTGTCGTACCGGCAACGAAGGCGCTCAGTTTTCCGAACTTCCCCACGCAGACTACCTGCGCATCATCCGTCTCTTCGTCTCGCTTGGCGTGGAGAAGATTCGCTTTACCGGGGGCGAACCTTTGCTGCGCGCCGGACTCGTTGAGCTGGTCGCCTCCGTCGCTCGCATGCGTACAACCTTCGCGCCCGACGGCACCCGCACTCACCTTGGCGCACCCCTCGATCTCGCCTTGACCACCAACGGACATCTGCTCGCCGGCATGGCACAGTCCCTTCGCGACGCCGGTCTCACCCGCGTCACCGTCTC
>CALMVK010000028.1:0-336 GCA_937873145.1 uncultured Granulicella sp.
CGCTCATCTTGGACATTCACGCGCAGAGGCGAGCCTCCCGAAAGCGGATGTAGCTCCAGCCACGTCTCGCAGCAGGGTTGGGCTACAGTGACGAGGGTGAGTGATCAATTCCTGCCGCCGCCCTTCCGCAGTTCAGGCGATCACCATGCAGTCCTCAAGGCCGAGAGCCGTAGCGCAGACCACACGCCCCGTGGTGCCCTGGAGCATAGGCGCCTTTGTCGGACCCTAGCTGCGGCTAGGTCCGGCGCGTCCTGCCCGGGGAGGCGGCGGGACCGTCCAGGCCGGCGATCGCTAGCCCAAAACGTCACTCGTAAATCGCGGCGTTTTGAGCTATAT
>CALMVK010000028.1:346-1690 GCA_937873145.1 uncultured Granulicella sp.
ATATGGTTGCTATGACCGAAATCGCACCTGCTCGGCAGTTCTCCACGACGATAATCCCGGCGTTCGAAGCTGGAGGCAGTCTACTGGCCCTCCTGCCAAAGACAGCACTTGGCCGCAACCACCACATCGACATTGTCGTGATGGACGCGAACACGGGTTCCAAGGCGCTCGTCGCGGAGCTCAAGTCTTACTCAACAGGTGCGGGAACTGAGTCCAAGCGCACTCCTCGTCGCGTCACCTCGTACGATATTGACCTTTTTGTACAAACCTACCCCGACCAGGATCATGGGCAGAGCGCGACCGCACTGACAGCGTTGCTCGCACGGCTGCACCGTGCGTTGCAGCGCATTGCCGGCGCGGCTGGCGATGAACTTGTTCATCGAGCTCTCGCGCGACCGAGCGATATGGGGGCGGTAATCGACCTTCTGCGCTCGACACTGCCGCTTTTGTCTGCCGAGCAGGAGCTGGATCCTGATCTCGCAAACCAGGTTTCATCGCTCGCGGTCGAGGACGAACTCATTCGCCGCGCGGGAGGCCTGAAAACTGCCAAATGGGTTGCTGATTACCTCGCGATCACCCCGAAGAGCGTCGCCGCAAAAGCGCGCCGAGGCGAGGTGCTTGCCCTCACCCGGGGTGACCGAAACCTCTATCCGGCCTTTCAGTTTCAGGACGGGCAGGTCCTTACCGGACTGCGCGAGCTTCTGGAGGCTCTCCCGCTGACCAATGGCTGGTCGCAGTTGTCATTCCTTCTAACGCCGAATCCGGGGTTGGATGACCGTTCACCCCTCAAAGCCTTCAAAACGGATCGCGAGGCCGTGCTGGCAGTTGCCGCAAGTGCGGACAGCCAAGGGGCAGCATGACGGCGAGCACGCCGGATGACGCGGACTCACTTCCGGAACCGCCACCTGACCTTGCCGCACGGACGCTGCCGCTGGTCGAACGGTCATCCGGGGCGAAGTATGTCCGCATCCATCGCGAAATGGACGGCGCAATCTGGTTTGGCTGGGATGCGGCCCGAGCGGAGTTTCGTGTGGCAACAAACCGCTTCGATGCACCGGACCGGTCCTTCGGGGTATTGTACATGGCGTTGAACCGCGACGGCGCATTTGCCGAATCAATCGGGCGCACGCCGCGTAACTTTCGGTCTGATACTGAACTCTCAGCACTGCGACTGAGCACGCTTGAATTAGTGCGACCATTGCACCTCGTGGACCTCCACGGGGGTGCGGCGGTGGGCACCCTCGGTGCGACCGGCGTTGTCGGTGTGGGGCCTCAAAGCCTAGCGCGACGCTGGTCTCAGGCGCTGCATGCTCACCCGACTAGGCCCGATGGGATTGAGTACCG
>CALMVK010000028.1:1731-5902 GCA_937873145.1 uncultured Granulicella sp.
CTGCCGATACAATTCGGACGAGTTGGCCATTGCCTTGTTCGATCGCGTCGGGGATGGCGCCGTGGTGCCGGTGGACAGAACCAACCTCATCGCCGATCGAGCGTGGTTGAGCGCGATGCGATCGCGTCATCAGATCTGGAGCCCGCCATAGTCATCCGAATCCTAGCAATGAGCTTTGAGTCAGCGTGGCCAGACAAGACGCGGGACCAGCACGGCCGCGTTTCGAATCGTAGCTCGCTGCTGCAGAGGGACCGGCTTTGATGGCGATGGCGAAACACGGCGCAGAACTCCTCGATGTGGAATCGCGGTCGAGGAAGGGCCGCTGGCTTCCTGTATGCGCCGCGTGCAAGGCATGATCCTTGCCGAAGTAATCGACACCAGCTGAATCAAACTCAGTCTTCGTGGCGGCATGCCGAAAGACGCATCGGTCACCGCCTGGATTTAAGAACACGGGGTGGCTGCCTCCGACGCAAGCCTAGTTTTCAAAAAGAGTGTTGTGCCCGCGGGATGACTCCGATCATACCGCTCACCTATGGAAGTGCCTGATCAGTGATCGCCGTCCCATCCCGGCCGCCAACCTCACACAGCCTTTATAATTGGCCACGCTTCTGGATCCCACAGATGGGGATCCTCGATCTGTCGGATGCTGGGTTTCTCCGCGACCCTGTCGATAGCTTGTATGGGTCCGGGTCGCTGCGGACCTTGACCCAGCTGGAGACCTATCCGGCTTTGGCCCTACTGGGCGAGCCGGGCATCGGCAAATCGGCAACCCTGACGGAGGAACATCACCGGGTCTCCACTTTACCGCCCGACAAGGGGATTCACTCGATCTACGTGGACCTGAATGCGACCTCAAGCGAGGATCGGCTTTACCGCCACATCTTCGAATCCGCGGAGATAGCGGCTTGGAAAGCCAGCAACACCCGGCTTTGCCTGCACCTTGACAGCCTCGACGAAGCGATATTGCGGATCGAGACGGTGCCCCATCTCCTTTCCGAGGGGATCCGCGCGCTACCGTCTGATCGCTTATCCCTCCGCATTGCTTGCCGAACGGCTATTTGGCCGGCCGCTTCCTTTGGTCGCACGCTGACGAGTATCTGGGGTGAGTCGGGGCTCGGCGTGTTCGAATTAGCGCCGCTGCGCCGTCGTGATGTGCTAGCCGCGCTTCGGGCCAATGAAATCAACTCGGACGACTTCATCTCCAAACTGTTCGGCGCCCAGGCAATCGCATTTGCCATCAAGCCTCTAACTCTGAAGATGCTCATCGCCCTCTACAAGCGCGATGGACATTTCCCAACCAGTACCGGCAACTTGTATCGCCAGGGCTGCCTTGCACTTTGCGACGAACAGAATGTCAGCCGGCGTGAGACACGCCGGCACGGCCGGCTCAACGCCCGTCAGCGGTTGCGCGTCGCAGGCCGGATCGCAGTCGTAACGGCGCTCGGCCATCGCTTCGCTATCTGGAATGGCCCCGAGACCGAGACGCCGGAGGAAGACGTTACAGTCCCCGCGCTTGGGGGCGCGCGGGAAGATGGGGACGTTCCGACGTTCACCGCGGATGACGACGATGTGCGGGAGGTCCTTGATACCGGGTTGTTCAGCGCCCGCGGTGAGCGCCGCATGGGATGGGCGCACCAAACCTATCAGGAATTTCTCGCCGCGAATTATCTTGTCGAGAAAGGTGTGCCAGCCAACACTATCTTGAAAGCTATTACCCATCCGAGCGGCGGCCTTATCCCGCCTCTGGCGATCATCGGCGCATGGGTGGCTTCGCTCAGTCCAGACGTCCGCGCGTCACTGATTATAACAGATCCTTGGACCCTTTTGCGTGGCGATCTTACAAAATGGGCGGCGGCCGACCTCGCTGCCTTGATCGACTCACTGTTGGCGTGGGTGGAACAGAATCGCCATTTCGAGTACTTCTTCGGAGTCACGGAGACCTATGAGAGGCTGAAGCATCCGGGGCTCTCTCAGCAACTCCGCGCCGTAATCACCGATCGCAGCCGCAACCCCGTTGCTCGACGAATTGCGCTCTCAATCACCGAACGGTGCGAGTTGAAAATGTTACAGCTCGACCTTCTCCAGGTGGCCGAAGACCTCACCGAGCACCACATGGTGAGGTCTGCTGCGATCGCTGCACTCCGCCAGTGTGGCGATGCGTCGGTGCCCGGGCGAATCCTGTCTATGCTTCAAAGCGGCCTCGGCGCTGATCCCCACGACGACATTCGCGGATACGCCCTCGACCTGCTCTGGCCAAGTCATATTACTGCCGCTAAACTGTTCTCGTTCCTAGCACCATCCAACGAGCAGTATGTCGGCTCTTATGCTCATTTCCTTTTCAATCTCCCCGACACCCTAAAGCACGATCACCTGGCACCGGCGTTGGCATGGGCAACGGCGGACATCCAGACGTCCAATTCGATGGGAGAATTCCGTGACAAGACGTTGGCGGATGTCATCATGTTCAGTGCCTGGGAGGCATTCGAAAATTCCACGCTGACCGACCCGTTCCTTGAGCACATGGCGGTTCGCCTGCACCAGCACGGCGAGCTTTGCCGGGGCACAAATGCCAAAGCGAACGAAGCATTTACCGAGCGTCTGCGCACGGACACAGATCGCCGCCGGCAGTTTCTCCTTTGCTTGTCCGAGCGCGAGATGGATCGTCTTACGGTCCTGCCTTACATTCGAAACGGCTTCGTCAGGAACGAGGACTTCGAGTGGCTCATCGCCATTTCTCCGGGGGGGAGCACGCCTGATGCTCGACTGAGTGAGCAGACACTCTGCAATTTCATCAGCTTTTTATTCACCAATGAGGACAACGACCAGTTTGAACTCATCTACCCCGCATGCGCTAATTGGCCGCTACTACGCACCTACTTCAGCTATTTACTTGATGGAATTGAAATCGACTCTACCGATGCAAAGAATGCGCGTGCACATCTGGAGCAGATGAACGAGTTGCGGGAGAAACGGCGGCCGCCCGCAGTAGAAGACCTCCCAGGCAAAATCGAGGGGCTCTTGCGCCGCGCGGAAGGAGGCGAATGGCAGGCGTGGTGGCAGCTTAACCTTGCACTCATGCTGACACCGGACAGCCGAGGTATCAGTAATGAGCTGTCCTATGTCATCGCCAGTATGCCTGGCTGGCTCACCGCCGGTGAGGCCGACAGGGGCAGGATCATCACGACGGCAAAGCGCTATCTAAGCGATGCGGAGACGTCCGCCCATTTGTGGTTCGGTCAACACCCTATGCGCCTTCAGCGCAACGACCTTGCCGCGCTTCGGGCCTTCATTCTTGTCCTTCAAATGGCGCTCGACGACTACGCTCAGGTTCCCGTTGCAGCTTGGAACAAGTGGGCGCCGGTCATCGTGGGGCTGCCGCGCAAGGGCGTTGCAGATGGGTCCAGTGAGATAGCCACGATCCTACACGATGCACTGACGAAAGCGCCGGCGGCGTTCATTGCGAGCGTCAGGGCGCTGATTTCGATGGACAAGCATCGAGCCAGGGCTTCGACAGAGCCCTCGATGCCCAACAGCATCCCCTCATTCTTTATCCTCAGGGACTTAGAGGGATGCTGGGCGGACCAAAGCCTCAAGGATGCTGTTTTTGAGGAGATGCAGGCGTCGGACCTGAGTCCAGCGGAGTACGCTGCCTTACTGGACGCTTTACTCAAGGCCAACTACGAACCGGCCATTGAGCACGCCGTTGCTCGGATTGCTGGTTCCACTGAGGACACCCTGGCAATTGCCGATGTCCTCCTCCGCGGTGCGCCTGCCCGGGTCTGGCCCATCCTCTGGCCAAGGCTGGTAGCCGACGAAGATCTCGCGCGTACCCTCCTGACGCATGCGGCAGACAGCATTTACTACACTGTTCCTTTCTACACGGCTATTAGCGTGAAGACAGTCGCGGATCTCTATCTGCTGATGGTGCGTCTCTTCCCACCAGAGGCAGACCCTAAGGCACCATCGGGGTTTGTCAGCTCTCTGGAGCTGCTACCCACCCTGCGGGACGGCACAGTGCGTCACCTAGCCGCGATCGGGAGCGGCGAGTCAGTGCAGGCGTTGATGCGCCTTGCCGCGGCACGACCCGACATCCCGCTGCTCCCCTTCGAATTGAGCCGCGGGGAGGTAGAGATGCGCCTTAAGACTTGGTCGCCTCTGACTGTGAAGGAAG
>CALMVK010000029.1 GCA_937873145.1 uncultured Granulicella sp.
TAGTCGTGGGACTCGGTGATTTGGGCGCGGTAGAAGGTTCCGGGGACCAGGGCTTCGTGGGGGCCGAAGTCGTTGATGAGGACTTTGCCGTCGATCTCGGGGGCGTGGAGGCTGGTGCGGCCTTGCCAGAGGAGGTCGGTTTCTTCGCTTGGACCTTCGACGAGAACGTCGACGATGCGCCCGACCCAGGCGGCCCTGGCGGCGGTCGAGATGCGCTGCTGGAGCTTCATCAGCTTGCGGTGGCGCGCCTGGATGATGCGTTTGGGGAGCTTGTGTTCAGCGGGTAGGTCGAAGGCCCTGGCGCCCTCTTCGTCGGAGTAGGTGAAGACGCCAAGCCAGTCGATCTTGGCCACCTGAACGAAGGCGAGGAGCTCGTTGAAGTCGGCTTCGGTCTCGCCCGGGAAGCCGACGATGAAGCTGGTGCGGAGGACGATGCCGGGAACGATCTGGCGGGCGCGGGCGATCAGGTCGAGGAAGATCTGCGCGGTGCCGCCGCGCTTCATGGTTTTGAGAACGCTGGCCGAGGCGTGCTGGAGAGGAACGTCGAGGTACTTGGCGATGGTGTCGTGGCGCGCCATGGTTTTGAGCAGGCGCGTGGTGACCTTGTTGGGGTAGGTGTAGAGGAAGCGGAGCCACTTGAGGCCGGGGAGGACGGCCAGCGCGTCGAGCAGCTGGGCGAGGCCTTCGGCCAGGCCGAGATCTTCGCCATAGCAGGTGGTGTCCTGGCCGATGAGGGTGATCTCGCGGACGCCCTGGGCGATGAGGTTTTGAGCCTCTGACAGGATGGAACCCATGCGGCGGGAGCGAAATTTGCCGCGTAGCTGGGGGATGATGCAGAAGGAGCAGGGGTGGTCGCAGCCTTCGGCGATCTTGATATAGGCGCTGGCGCGGGGAGTGGCGAGGATGCGGGGGGTCTCGTCGGAGTAGAGGTAATCGGGGAGCGCGGCGGAGGCTCCGTCCCAGGACTCGCGGGAGAAGCGGCCGGCCTGCTCGCGGGCGAGGCCTTCTGGACGGGAGGGAACTGTGGTGGTGCCGGTCTCGGCGAGCGATTCAACGATCTGAAGTTGGGGGACGATGGTTTGTTCGTCGGTGAGGGGACGCGAGTGCTGGTTGACGGCGGAAGGGGCGCGGTGAATGAGTTGTTGGTCAGGAACGTTCTGGGCGGAGTCGCGGGCCACGGTGGTTTCGTTGACCAGAGAGCCTTCGAGCAGGGACAGGTCGTGTTGGACGTGGGCGTTGATCGAGGGCTGCGCGAAGTCCTGGGGGAGAATTTGGAAGGGCGAATCGCTCTTCGGGAAGCCCGCGGGCGAGAGGCCGGCGGCGGACAGGATGGCCTCGAGCTCGCCGGTGCCGACGACCGCGTCGACCTCGGGGATGTTCTTGCGGATCTCGTCGCGGTAGCGCTCGACCAGGCAGCCGGCCACGACGATGCGCGAGGCTTTGCCGCCGTGGGCTTGTTTGTGCTGGACCATCTCGAGGATAGTGTTGACCGACTCCTGCTTGGCGGAATCGATGAAGCTGCAGGTGTTGATGACGATGATTTCGGCGTCTTCGGCGCGCTGGGTGAGCTCGGCGCCGTTGTGGTGGAGCAGGCCCATCATGACTTCGGAGTCGACGAGGTTTTTTGGGCAGCCGAGCGAGACGAAGCCGACTTTGGCCTTTGCGGGGGCGGCGGTTGCGGGATCTAAGAGGGCGTTGGACATCACACTTCATTTTAGAGGCAAAGGCAAGTGCGCCTTAACGCCGGGCGGGTACCACGGGGCCTGCGGCAGGACCTTCGTGGGGTACTCGACGCTTCGCGTGTTTTAGGGCCAGAGCATCTTGAGGGCGATGACGATCAACAGGGCGGCGAAGCTTCTGCGCAGCGTCAGGTCGGAGAGGTGCTGGGCCCAGCCTCCACCGATCCAGCCGCCTACAGCGAAGCCCAGGGCGACCAGGATGGCGAGGCGCAGGTCGACGTTGCCGCCCTTCCAATACCGCCAGAAGGCGAAGATGCCGATGGGAAGCAGCAGCGCGCCGAGCGAGGTGCCCTGGGCCTTGTGCTGGCTCATGCCGTAGAAGAGGACCAGGATGGGGACGAGCAGCGCGCCGCCGCCGATGCCGACCAGTCCGGAGATGATGCCGATGAAGACGCCGAGCAGCAGGCCTCCGGCGATGCCCAACCTACTTCTCCTCGGTTTTTTTCGCGGAAGCGGCGAGCAGCCGGGTGTAGAGCTCGATGGTTTGGGTGGCGATGGATTCCCAGGCGAACATCTCTTCCACGCGCCTGCGGCCGGCCTGGCCGAAGGCTTTGGCGCGGGCGGGATCGGCGAGCAGGGTCTGGATGGGAGCGGCGAGGTCGCGGGCGAACTGCTCCGGGTTGTCGGGGAAGGTGGTGACCGGATCGGCGGTGAAGGCGACGAGGTGGCCGGTTTCGGCTTCGACCACGACCTCCAGAATGCCCCCAGTAGCGGAGGCGACGACGGGCGCGCCGCAGGCCATGGCTTCGAGGTTGATGATGCCGAAGGGCTCATAGACCGAGGGGCAGCAGAAGACGGAGCAGTGCGAGTAAAGCTGGATGGCCTCCGGTTTCGAGACCATCTGCTCGATCCAGACGACGTTGTGGCCGGTGCCGGTGGGGTCGTCGGTGTGGAAGGCATGGCCTCCGCTCTCGGTGGTGATGTCGTCGAGGTGCGCGGGCTTGGAGCCGGGGGTGGATTTGCGCAGGGCTTCAACTTTATTGCGCATTTCGGCGGCGATCTCGGGGGTGTCGGGCGCTCCGGCGCAGAGCACGACCTGGGTGCCGGGGGGCAGGTGGCGGACGGCGTCGACGAGGTGGGTGACGCCTTTCTGGCGGGTGATGCGGCCGACGAAGAGGACGTAGGGCCGCGACGGATCGACGCCATATTTGGTCAGTGCGTCGGTGGTCTCGGTGTACTGGTACTCCTCAAGGTCGATGCCGTTGTAGATGACATGGATGCGCTCCGGGTCAATGTCTGGATAGGCGCGTAGGATGTCGGTCTTCGTGCCATTCGAGACGGCAATGATGGCGTCGGCATCGAGGATGGCGGTGCGCTCCATCCAAGAGCTCATGGCGTAGCCGGAACCGAGCTGCTCCGCCTTCCAGGCACGCAGCGGCTCAAGGGAGTGTGTCGTCAGGACGAAGGGAATGTTGTAGAGCTTCTTGGCGAGAAAGCCGGCCATTGAGGCATACCACGTATGGGTATGCACAAGATCGATCTCGCTCAGCTCCTTCATCGTGGCGAGATTGAGAGCGAGGGCATCGACGGCAGCCTTAAACTTGGCCTTAGTGTCGCCGGTGATCTCAGGAGGAGGTAGGTCTCCGCGTACCTGAAGGTTGGGAAGGTCCTCGCGTTGCTCGCCCCAGCAATGTACTTCAACTTGCACGGGCTCGCCCGCCACAGAACTGCGGGCGAGCTCCTGTGCCAAGTATTCAACGTGGACACCTGCTCCACCATAGACGTTGGGAGGATACTCCCGTGTGATGAGGCCAACCCGCATAGTATTCCCCTCAGAAGACTTCCCGGGGGAAGCATACAGGATGACGGAACAATGTCCGGTTACTAGATGACTTTAAGCAAAAGCAGAATGAGGACAATGACGAGGATAAGCGAGAGTCCGCCGCCGCCATAGTAGCCCAAGCCAGGGCCCAAGCGGTAGCCACCAAAACCAAACACGAGAATGAGAATGACGATCAAAATCAACATCGGGTGAGCTCCTTCGCAAAGCTTGCAGCGTAAGTAGTTGCAGCCATTGCGTAGGATGCAGACGCGGAGGAGATGTAGAACTTTTTCTTGCCACCGCGGCAAAGATACCGACGACGACGGCTAACGCTCACCTGATCAGGTCGGCGCGTGAAACTGCTGGGGCGCAACCAGTCTGCCATCCTTCAGACGGATGCCCCTAAGTTAGCGCCAAGCCGCCTACTCCTGCCTTGCTACACCTTCCGAAGGCGCAGCTTTTGCCTCTTGGGATACTTCTGCATCCAAGATTCTATGAGCGCACAAGACCCTACCGCAGACTATCGTAAGTACCCTAAAGGTCCAAACTTCCTGGGAATCGTCATTGGCTCCTGCGTGGTCATCCTGATCGTTATCATTGCCAGTCTTATCTTTCTTAAGCATGACGCGTCCAAGGTTGTTCCTCATGCACGTGTTGCTGAACCAAACTCCAGTGTGCAGCCTCTGCTCCCAGCTATCCATCGATTCGTTTCCTGATTTCTGTCGAGCCATCTCCTAAGCGTGTGTCATGCGTCGGGCGCAGTGGCCGCTTCGGTTGATAAACTGACGGTGCTATGGCTTTCTCGTTTTTTGGACGCAAAAACCCTGAACCTGACGAAGCTCCGCAAGCTCTCGAAGAACAGAAAGCGGAAGAGACAGCAGCAGCGCCGCCTGCTTCATCTCAGAGTGAGGTTTCAGATGCGCCTCGCCGCGGTTTCCTCGACCGCATGCGGCGTGCCGTTACACGCACACGCGAGAATCTCTCCGAGTCGATCGGCGGCATCATCGCCCTCACCCGCGAGATTGACGAGTCCACCCTTGTTTCACTCGAACCACTCCTCCTTGCTGCCGATGTTGGTGCGACGACTACGTCCATCGTGCTCGAAAGCCTACGCCAACGTGCTCTCCGCGTTGGTATCGAGGGTGGCGAACAACTGAAGACGCTGCTGAAAGCTGAGCTGCAGAAGGTCCTCGACGGCGTCGCCCGGCCCATCCCTCACCCCGGCGCGCCTCCCGAAGTCATTATGATGGTCGGCGTCAATGGCACCGGAAAGACCACCACTACGGGCAAACTTGCGGCTTACTTTACTGCCCAGCACCGCACCGTGCTGCTCTGCGCCGCGGATACCTTCCGCGCGGCTGCCATCGAGCAACTTGAGGTTTGGGCCACGCGTTCCGGTGTGCCGCTCATCAAAACCAAGCAAGGCGGCGATCCCTCCGCTGCGCTTTACGATGCCTGTTCCGCTGCCAAGGCTCGTGGCTCGCAGGTGCTTATCGTCGATACCGCCGGCCGCCTTCACACCAAGACGGACTTGATGAAGGAACTCGACAAGATGCGTCGTACGGCCGAGAAGCTGGTACCGGGCGCACCTCACCAGACGTTGCTCGTGATGGATGCCACGACCGGCCAGAACGGCCTGACGCAGGCTCGTCTCTTTACGGAAGCCGCCCGCGTTACCGGCATCGTCCTTACCAAGCTTGACGGCACGGCCAAGGGAGGCATTGTGCTCGCCATCGCCACCGAACTGGGCCTGCCGGTCGTCTATGCCGGTACCGGCGAAAAACTTGAAGATCTCATCCCCTTTGATAGCAAGTCCTTTATTGATTCGTTGATCGACTAACCGTTAGTGCCACTCGATGCCGAACAGCCAGGCCCGGAACAATACGAATACCTGATCGAATTTCTGCAACTCAAAATAGACGCTTGTTACATTCGCGACTACCGCAACAATCTCAATCGCTGGATACCACCCTAG
>CALMVK010000030.1:0-51035 GCA_937873145.1 uncultured Granulicella sp.
CGGGAGGGTCGGTTGGCTCTGCTGGAGAGGTCAGCGGAGCGCTGCTGCCGGCGGCAGGTTTGACGCCATTCATCTTGAGCGCTGGCTGCGCTTCGGAGGCGACCGTCACCGCGCCGGCATGTTTCGCCCCAAGCGAGTAACCGAAGCCGAAGCAGGCCGCGCAGAGGGCGGCAAGCGCGAAGAAGATGCCGAGCAGGAGGGTGGTGCCGAGCGTGATCTCGCGGTCGTGGGTTGCGACCGTCGCGTCGCGGGTGTCTGGATCGCGGGTGTCGGTAGGATCGGTCAGAGTGTTCAATGGGCTTGGGTCCTGAGGGTAGCCAAGTACAACGCAGATACCTTCGGAATGACAACAAATGGGTTACGAATCTACCTGAGCCACTTAGAAGCGGTACCAGAAGCCGATGGTGGGTTGAGAGGTGACGGAGCGTTTGTTGTTTGCCAGGTAGTTTTGGTCGAAGTCCGGCGCTCCAAAGAACTGCTGCCGGAATTGTACGCGTGCGCCGAAGTCTGGCCCGAGCAAAGCGACATCCGCACCAAGCTCGTAAAGGTAGACGCCGCGCGGCTCCTTGGGCAGGCCCTGTCCGCCACCGCCGGTGGGCGAGAACTCGAAGCCGCCGACGCCTACGCCGCCAAAGGGATGCAGCCCGAAGTAGCTTCCTGGAGTGTGAACGATGTAGGCGACCGAATACTCACTGACTTTGGTCTGTGCGCCGAGGATAAAGGGTATGTTGCCGGAGGGGGTTCCGCCGACGTTCGAGATGGTGAAGTTATCGGTGTAGCGCACGAAGCCGTAGTTGAACTCGGCACCGATCAAGGGAGATTTGGTGTAGCGGATCTGCACGAGCGCGCCGACCGTGTTGCTGGGGTTCAAGGCAACGAATTGAGGAAGATAGGTGTTGCCGGAGGTCTTCGAGGTGATGGAGCCGGCGGCGTTGATGGCGAGATCGAGGTGGGCAAGCTGGCGGCTGAGGGTAGTCTCGGGCTTTTGCTGGGCGGAGGCGCCGGCAGGTACGAGGGTCAAAGCAAAGACGGCGCTCGTGCCAAGGCACCGGCGGAATACTTTCATCATCAGGAACTGGACTCCCTTACCGAAGATCACTGTAGCCTCAGTCTACTCTGCAAGACGGGCTAGGATGCGCGCGGGAATCTGCTTGTTGCGGCGGGCGCGCAAGGCAACGCGTCCCAGCCAGACGGTGATTGAGCTGAAGAGAGACGCGGCGAAGAGGGCGGTAGGAAGGTCGATTCCCTTGGTCGCGGGGGTTGTCCTGACCAGGTGAAGGAGGCTGCAGGCCAGAGTTGCCCCGCCCAGAAGGACGAGCAGCAGGGCGCGTTGGGAGAAGATGGCCAGCAGGATGACAACGAGACCTGCCAGCCCGAGACCAAGGGCGGACCAAGAGAGCGGCAGGCGGCTTAGGAAGAAGAGGCCCAGCATCAGCGAAAGCGCGCCAAGGCAGCCGGGTAGGATCGTGCCGGGAAGGTTGAACTCTGCATAGAGGAGCAGGACTCCGGCAAGAACGGCGAGCATGGCGGCATTGGGGGAGGCGAGCAGTTGAGAGAGGGCGAGGCTCATCGTCCAGGGGCTACTGCACTGTTTGGCCGCGAGATTGCAGGGCCTGTCGCATGCCGAGGGCCGCGGGATCCTTCGGGTCGAGGCGCAGTGCATTTTGTACATCGACGGTGGAAGCGGCAAGGTCGCCCTTCTGGAGATCGAGACGGGAGAGCACGAGCCAGGCGGCTGCGCTGGGCTTCAGTTTGAGGGAGGCTTGAGCCTCCTGGCGAGCCTGGTCTGTGTCCCCGCTGCGCTCGCGCAACTGGGCGAGGCCGACGTGGGCAAAGGCGCTTGAAGGGTCGGCGGCGAGGGCGGAGTTGAACTCCTGCTCGGCTTCGGGAAGCAGTCCCTGAGCGAGATAGTCGCGGCCAAGCTGCGTGTACTCGGCAGCCTGCTGGTCTTTGGGCAGGGTAGCGAGCTTGATGGCACGCACCTGGTCAAGCTGGAAGGTAGCCTGCCGAAAGCCGGCTTCGGAGTAGACACGGCGCAGGCGGGTATCGGGCGTAAAACCGGTGGTGCTGGAGGCCTGGCGTCCGGCGGCGATCAGGGCACGCATCTGCTGGGCTTCGGAGTCACTGGGTTTCAGCTTAAGTGCGGCTTCGATCTCACGCTGGGCGCTGGCAAAATCGCCGCGGCGATAGAAGGAGACGGCCAGGTTGTAGTGGTAGTCGGGGTCGTTGGGGTCGGCATTTGAGGCGCGCTGGAAGAGTGCGGTGCCGTCCTTATTCTGGCGGGCGAGCGCGACTCCCTGGTCGTTGACGACCTCCGGCAGCGGAAGGCGTGAGGCGACGAAGGAAAAGGCGTTGGCGGCGTCGGCGTACTTGGCTTCATTGAAGCGAGCCAGGCCGAGATAGAAGTTCGCTTCGAGAGCCAGGCGGCTGTTTTGCGTCACCTTGGCAAGCACGGCGGCAGCCTGGTCGTACTGGCGGCTACTGTAGAGCTCCTTGCCGAGGGCAAGCTGGGCGTCGGCGTAGGCGGGCGCGTCCTGGACGGCGGCTTCGAGGCGCTGAGTGCGTTCCTGTGGCGTGGGAGCGTCCGTGCCGCGGATGTAGTTTTCAAAGGCGCTGAGGCGGACGCCGGCTGAGGCGGAGAGGAAGGTTTGCTGGGCGACGGAGAAGCCGGGTTGCACCTGGCGGGCGATCTTCCAGGCAATGGCGTTCTCGATGTCGAAGAGCCGCGAGAGCTCGGCGGAGTCGTCGAGCGGTGCGGAGAGTTTGAGCTGGTCGACTTCAAGCACCTGGGCCTGCACCTGGATGCGCGCACCCTGGACGTTATAGCTGCCGACGATGACGTAGTTCGCGTCCAGGGTCTGCGCGATGCGGATGGTGGTGGCGCGGGTGGGCCGAAAACCGGCGGGTAGACCGAGATGGTCGAGGGCGAAGAGGAGGTCATCGCGCGAGATAGTGAGAAAGCCGGCGGAGTTGAGGCGCTGATTGAGGGTTGCGGGGAAGGAGTCGCCGATCCAGTTGAGGCTGGGCTGGCCGGAGCGATTGTCAAAGGGCAGGACCAGGATGACGCGGCCGCCTGGTTCCTTGGCGTTCGCGGCTGAAGAGACCTGCGCGTGGGTTTGAAGTGCACTTAGCGCGCAGCCGGCCAGAGCGGGGACAACGAACGAGAGAAACCGAGAGACGACGAGCTTCCGCACACCTCATTATAGAGTCGAGGCAGAGTTGAGCTGTATACGCGGCTTTGTGGGCGGCCAGTAGAGGAACCCGCGTACAATTAGGTTGCGCGAAAGTGGCGAAATTGGCAGACGCACCAGACTTAGGATCTGGCGGAGCAATCCGTGGGGGTTCAAGTCCCCCCTTTCGCACCAAAATCTGAGAGATGGACGTGTATGAGTCAGACGAAACCCGACCCACAGCCGCAGCCTGAGATTCGGCTCAAGAATATAGAAGGCTACCGCGAAGGGTACGCCAATAGCGTGCAGGTAAAGATGAGCGTGTGGGACTTTCAACTGGTGTTCGGGACGATGCACCAGGACACGCCGGAGATCGTCGAGCTCGACAATTTTCAAGGTATTTATGTGAGCCCGCAGCAAGCCAAGGCGCTTTGGAATGTGCTGGGGCAAAACCTGGCCCAGTATGAGTCGACCTTTGGCCGGCTGGCGCTCGAGCCGCAAGGACAGCCACAGCCGCAGCCGGTGTTCAAGGCGCAGGTTCCTCCCGATGGTGGGCCCATCAACTAGGCAAAACGTCGACGACGGGGAGGACCGAGGTGGATACGCTTCTCCGTTCGCGCGCATACAGGCTGCGTCGTCCGCACTTCAGCGATGCTACGGCTCCAGTGGAAAAACCGCTGCCGTTATGGATTCTGTATCCGCTGTTCTTCGTGGCGGTCTATCTTTCGCATTGGTCGCTGCTGCGCCTGCCTTATTTTTGGGATGAGGCTGGTTACTACATCCCTGCGGCGCTGGACTTCTTCCGGACTGGCTCGCTGATTCCGCACTCAACCTTGACCAACGCGCATCCGCCGCTGCCGTCTGTGCTGCTGGCCGCGTGGTGGCATGTGGGCGGGCTGGCGATCAGCGGCACGCGGACGTTTCTGGCCATGATTGCGGCAGCCGCATTGCTGGGGGCATTTCGGTTGGCGCGGCAGCTTGCCGGCCCTGTCGTGGCAGCGCTGGTGACGCTGCTGACAGCGCTTTACCCGGTGTGGTTTGCGCAGAGCACGATGGCGCATGCGGACCTGTTTGCGGCGGCGTTTAACCTTTGGGCGCTGTCCTGCTACTTCGGACGCTTTGTTCAGGAAAGCTCCGGACGCAACGCGTGGGCGGCGGCGATCCTGTTTTCGCTTGCCGCGCTTGCCAAGGAGACTGCGATTGTGACTCCGCTGGTGCTGGCACTGTGGGAGTTCACGCTTCTGGTGACAGAGACTGGAGGCAGACAGGTGCAGGCACGCCTGGTGTGGCTGGCTGCGCTGCTGGTGCCGGTGCTTCCCCTGGCTGGATGGTATGTCTACCACTTTCACGCGACCGGTTTTGTGTTTGGCAATCCTGAATTTTTGCGTTATAACGCGACCGCAAATTTCAGTGTGGCGCGTGTAGCGGTCAGCGTGTGGCATCGGGTCGTTCACCTGACCGTGCACATGAATCTATATGTTCCAGTGGCTGGGACGGTGGCGGTTTTGTGGATACCGGCAAGGAAGGCGCGAGCCGCTCTTCTGGCGGCGCTGCGGCCGGCCTGGATGGCACTCGGGATTGTGCTGGCCGGCAATGCCTTGGCGTTTTCGATTTTGGGTGGCGCGTTGTTGACGCGGTATTTGCTGCCGATGTATCCGCTGGTGCTGCTGGCGTGCGTCATCGTGTGGCAGAGCCGCGGATCACGTGTTCTGTACAGTTTGAGCGCGCTGACGACGGTGGCTTTTCTCGCGGGCCTGTTCGTCAATCCGCCCTACGGCTTTGCGCCGGAGGACAATCTCACCTATCGGGATTTCGTGCTGCTGCATGCAAGCGCAATCTCTGTCATCGTCCATCGCTTTCCAGACGCGACCGTGCTGAGCGCGTGGCCGGCGACGGCGGAGATGCAGCATCCGGAACTTGGCTACACGCGGCGGCCGATCAGGACAGTCGCGATCGACAACTTCGATCGCGAGCAGATAGAGCATGCCGAGCAGGATCCTGGAGCGTACGACACGGCACTCGTGTTTTCAACCAAGTGGATCCCGCCTCCAGGCCGCTTTTCGCTTAGCCGCGCGACTGAGCGGAGCGATGCGCGATACTTCGACTTTCACCGCGATCTGAAACTGGAGCAAATCGCTGAGCTTCTGCATGGCGATGTGGTGTGGCAGGCTTCACGGAATGGCGAGTGGGCGGCTGTGCTGCGGTTCCCAAGTTCGCTCGATGCTATAAGTTCGCGCAGTCTACCGTATTCGAACAAGCATCCGTAAGGTCGTCCCTGGGTTTAAGAGTCGCGGTTGAAGAACGTACCCAACGCTTTTGAGTGATTACTAACAGAGCTATGCAACCGCTGCCACGGCTACCGAGGGATGCGCCTGCAGCGGGTTTTCCAACGATTTGGGCGGCCCAACTCTCCGTTGATAGGTGCACTCTGGTGTACTTGGTATTTCGGCTGGCGCTCCCTTCTTCGGCCGGCGTTTTGGAAGGAATTCGTGATTGTTGGGGCAGACGAAGTAAGTGCCTTCTTTGTTTGCATACTCCAGCAGGTAAGCTGAATCGCACCTTGGACAGGTTTCATTGATCAGCTTCAGATTGGAAGCGAAGTCGCACTTTGGATAGTTCACGCAACCATAGAACGTATCTCCGCGCTTGGTTTTGCGTACTGCGAGATCGCCACCGTCTTTGGGGCACTTGGCGTCCAGCAGCTCCTGTTTCACATATTTGCACTTGGGATAGCCAGAGCACGCGATGAACTCACCATAGGCTCCATCCCGCTGCAGAAGAGGTTTGCCGCACTTCGGACAGGGCTCATCGAGCTGCACGGGAGGCTTGGTCTGCACCTTCTGCGTAAGCTTGCGAATGGTTTTGCACGGTGGGTCGTCGGAGTAGCCCGGGCAGGACATAAACGGTCCCCATGGACCATTTTTTAGGACCATCCCCCGTCCACAATTATCGCAAAACTCCTCTTCCGGAGCTTCATCCGCGCCCGGCGCCGACAGGTCCGGCTTTGCCGAGAAGTTCTCCTTGGTAAAGTCGCAGGAGACCGGTTCTGCCGTTACCTTTTTTCCTTTCTTGGCAGCTTCCGCCACAGCCTTGGCAAACTCCTTCGCGTCTGCCACCTCCTGTTGGTAGTGGGTGTCGTCGAAGGTCACGCCCTTGACGATCATCGGGAAGTGAAACGATGCCAGCACTTTCTTTAGGACGCGCTTCGGATCTTTCTTCCAGGGCGCAGCTGCAATTGTCACCGGCTTAGCCTTGGTGAACGCGCTGCAGGAGTAGAAGCTGCCAAACTTTCCCCACTTCAAGATTAACGGCGACCCGCACTTGTCGCATTTTTCTTCGGTTGCTTCTTCGCGTCGCTTGATGTCTTCCATCTCGCGTCCAGCGACGGCAAGCTCTTTTTCAAGATGTGCGTAGAATCCATCGAGCAGGTCCGTCCATCGTTCGTGTCCGGCTTCGACGGCATCCAGTTCCCCTTCGAGCGTAGCCGTATAGCTTGTCTCGAAGATGTAAGGAAAGTTTTTTACGAGCAGCTCTGTGACTACCATGCCGATCTCTGTGGGCACAAACTTAGCGCCTAACTTCTTTACGTAGTCCCGGTCCTGGATGGTGTTGATAATTGAAGCATAGGTCGATGGCCGGCCGATGCCTTTCTCCTCAAGCGTCTTCACGAGCGAGGCTTCGTTAAAGCGTGGCGGCGGATCGGTAAAGCGCTGCTCTGGAGTGATGGAAGTCTCACGCAGGACATCGCCCTGCTTGACCTCCGGCAGGATCACATCTTCCGACACGTTCTCCCAGATCTTCAGGTAACCATCGAACATCAGGATGGATCCACTGATACGGAAGTCATAGGTCCGGTCGGCCTTCGCTGCAATCTCGATGGTCGTCTGGTCGAAGACTGCGGGAACCATCTGGGATGAGACGAACTTCTGCCAGATCAGCTTGTACAGACGATACTGCTCGTCGCTCAGGTGCGCACGAATCGACTCCGGCGTGTACTCGACATGCGTCGGACGAATGGCTTCGTGCGCGTCCTGCGCATCATTTTTGCCCTTGTAGGTTAGGGGCTCCTTTGGAAGATATTTGTCGCCTAGCTTGCTGCTCACATAGGCGCGCGCTTCCTTTACGGCATCGTCCGAGACCCGCGTCGAGTCCGTACGCATGTAGGTAATCAGGCCAACCGTGCCGTCCTTGCCGAGGTCGACTCCCTCATACAGGCGCTGGGCTACACCCATGGTTCGGCGCACGTTGAAGCCAAGCCGTCCAGCTGCGTCCTGCTGCAGCTTGCTGGTGATGTAGGGCGCGGTCGGGTTGCGTTTGCGCTGCTTGCGCTCGACGCTGACCACCGTCCACTTGGCCTGCTCCAACTGCTGGACCACCTTCAACGTCTCTTCTTCGTTCGGCAGCGCGCCTGAGAGGAACTGCGCCTTGCCTTGCTCATCCACCCCATTGGCGACACGGGCTGGGCTGCCCTCGATGCCGGTAAATTTGGCGGTAAACTCCTGTCCGTTTGGAGGCACTAGACCTGCGCCGATCAGCCAATACTCCACGGGCACAAAGGCATTGATCTCGCGTTCGCGTTCCACAATCAGCCGCAGCGCCACCGTCTGCACACGTCCCGCCGAGAGTCCGCGGCGCACCTTATCCCACAGCAACGGCGAGATCTGGTAGCCCACCAGACGGTCGAGCACACGCCGGGTCTGCTGCGCATCCACCAGGTTCTCGTTTACGTCCCGGGCGTTGCCGAAAGCGGCCCGCACTGCCTTCTGCGTGATTTCATTGAAGGTGACGCGCTGCAGGGTTGCGCCTTTTTTCAGCATCGGTTTCAGCTGCATGGAAAGATGCGCGGCGATGGCCTCACCTTCGCGATCAGGGTCCGGTGCGAGATAAACAGCATCGGCTTTGGCCGCCAACTTCTGCAAACGCTCGACGATCTTTTCCTTTCCGGGTGAGACGATCAAGGTCGGCTCAAATGTCCTTCGCTTCAACTCCACGCCGATGTCGTTCTTCGGCAGATCCATGATGTGGCCGATGGAGGCCTCGACCTGGTAATCAGAACCGAGATATTTATTGATCGTCTTCGCCTTTGCCGGCGACTCGACGATCACAAGTGATTTGCTCATTGATCTTCCTTCATTCCCACGAACCACCCGGAACTGTTCCGCGCGGTTCCCGTTTCATTGCGAACCTACCACGACTTTCCAACTCGCGCCAATTTTGGGAGGAGGTGCACCAACCCGCAAAGAGCTCTTTCCCTATCGGACGTGGCTGAGGACAAAGCGTTTTCCTCTCTCTTCTTATCGGCAGAGATCCGGTAAACTTTAGAAAGCCCGGACATAATTTTTTCCGGGTAACGACCGGATCTTGCCGGACAGTTCGAGCTCGAACAAAGCCGTGAAGATTTCGGCGGATGCTAACTCACCTTCCAGCAGATCCATCAACTGATCCAACTGCACAGGGTCATCATGGCGCAGGCGACTAAAGATCAGGCGCTCATGGTCGCTCATCGCCTGTTCAGCAAATAAGGATGCGGACCCGTGTGCTTTCGATTCAGGCGAGCCGGTCCGGCGCTCTTCCTGGGCATCCTCCAACTGCAGCCGGATGTCTGAGGGCAAGTCCTCCCAGACGTCTTCCCAGGTCGCTGTCAGCTTCGCGCCTTGCTTGATCAAGGTATTCGGGCCCCAAGAGTTTTTGTTGGTTACGTTGCCGGGCACCGCGTACACATCGCGGTTCTGCTCCATCGCGCAGCGTGCGGTGATCCTGGTGCCGCTGTACTCGGCGGCTTCGATTACCAGCACGCCCACACTCATTCCGGAGAGCGTCCGGTTGCGAATGGGAAAGTTCTGCGGGGCTGGAAAACTTCCCATCGGAAACTCCGACACAATGGTTCCACCGGCGCCGAGGATTGATTCGGCAAGCTTTTTGTTTTCTTTGGGATACACGACGTCGATTCCTGTACCCCAAACCGCCAAAGTGCGCCCGCCGGCGTCGAGCGTACCTTTGTGCGCCGCCGTGTCCACGCCGCGCGCCATGCCGGAGAAGATGGCCATGCCACGATTGGCCAGGTCCCGCGCAAGCAGCTCCGCCATTCCCGCTCCGTAGGGCGAAGGCGAGCGCGTCCCGACCACGGCGATCCCGGGCCATTGCATCAACGCCACGTTTCCGCGCACCCACAGGACCGAAGGTGGATCGTAGATTTCGAGCAGCCGCCCCGGGTACTCCGCGCACTGCCGCGTTACAAAGTGTGCTCCGGACTCTGCCACGCGGCGAGCTTCTTTTTCCGCTTCGGCCCGCGCCCGTCCATCCGCAATGAACTGGGCACTTGCGGCCGGAATGCGCAACGATTCGAGCTCGGTCAAGGACATCTGGAAGATCCGCTCCGCCACACCGGCCCTTTCTACTGCTCGTCCTATCCGCGTCGGCCCGAGTCCTGGCGTCAGCGTCAGCGCCAGCCAGGCCAGCCGGCCCTCCGCGCCGATGCCTTGATCCTGTTGATCTTGTTGATCTCTCCATAAGGAGACTGCCTGCGCTGCCATCGACCGCTCCGTCAGAGAATATGCGCGAGACTACCATGGCCGCTGGAAACTCTCTCTACCACTAAAGCGGTGCTTTCCCGCTGCCGGTACACCGTGCAGGGACCAAGTTCCACGCCCTACACTGGAAGGGTGCCTTTGCGCGTCGCAGCCATCGACTTCCTGAACCCCGCTCCGCTCATGTGGGACTTTCACCACCAGCCGCACCAATCCATGTTCGCCGAGCGCTACCAGTTGCACCTCACCGCACCTTCTGCCTGCGCTCGCGAGCTGCTCTCCGGTGAGGCCGATTTTGGCCTGATCCCGGTCGCAGCGCTCACAGAGGAGCTCCGCATCGTTCCCGGCTGCACCATTGCCTCGCTGGCCTGCGTCCGCTCCATCCAGCTCATCGTCAAAGCTCCACTGGCCCTCACGCAGATCCGGACCATCGCGGCCGACACCGCTTCGCGCAGCTCGGTCGCCTATGCTCAGGTTCTCTTTCGCCATTTTCTTGGCACCGATCCCGAGTTCCGCCCATCTCCCGCCGATCCCGAGTCCATGCTCCGCGACAACGATGCCGCTCTGCTGATCGGGGACCCCGCCCTGCTGGCGCTCGAGCGCCGCGCCACCCTGGCCGCGCACGTAGGCCCGTGCCTTTGGTACGATCTTGCGGAGCAATGGCATCTTCGTACCGGCCTGCCCTGGGTCGCTGCGGTGTGGGCGGTCCGTCCGCACGCTGTACCCACGCCCGCGAGCCGGCGTCAGCTCCTCGCCGATCTTACCGACTCGCGCGATCACGGCCTCGCGCATATCGAGGATCTGGTGCGGGAGTGGACTCCACGCATCGCCCTTGCGCCCGCCACCCTTCGCGCCTACCTTACGGAAAACATCTACTACCGGCTGGACGCCTCCTGCATCCGGGCAATTGAAACCTTCCGTCAGCTCGCGGCGCAGGTGGGTGTGCTCGATCCTTTGCCAAATCTGCCTTTCCTTGGAGATTAAAGCCGGACTACGCGACTTCCTCTCCGCGGATGACGTCCTAGGAAGCATGTTCTCTGCATTTGCGCTGCGCGATCATGGTCACGCTCTCTGGCCGCTGGCTGCCTTGCTGGCGGCATCCGGTTCCGGGAGCGCCGGCCATCGGCTCGTGCACCTGTTTCTCTCCTTCGGGCTTGCCGGCTTGTTTCTGGTCTCGATTGTGGATTCTTCCTTCGTCCCGTTGCCCATCCCAGGCATGACGGACATCATGCTTGTGCTCTATGCCGCGCAGCACACCAATCCCTGGCTGCTGATTTTAATTGCCAGCGTCGGCTCCGCGCTGGGCGGCTTCTTTTCCTACCAGGTAGGTCAATCTGGAGGTATGGCCTTCATTGAGCGCCGTACGCCGCCGCGCATCTTCAAACGCGTCACGCGCTGGATGGAGTCGCACGCCATCCTGGCCGTTGCTGTTCCTGCGATTTTGCCACCCCCCATGCCGCTTAGCCCCTTCGTGCTCGCTGCCGGAGCGCTGAAGATGTCTCGCCGCAAGTTCATGATCGCCTTTACGGTGAGCCGGTTGCTGCGTCACTCCATCGCCGTGTGGCTCGGCGTAGAGTACGGCGGGGCCGTCCTGGTGTTATGGAACAAGTTTATCCAAACCTGGGGAACGCCTGTGCTTATCTTTCTTTGGACAGGAATTTCCCTCTCGCTCGGCTATGCGTTTTGGCAGCTTTGGAAGACCAGCCACAGCGTGGGTGCGATCAAACGTCCGGCGCGAAAACCCGTTGCGGACGCTGCGGCCGGCTAGGACTCCTAGCTGATCCATAAGGGCTTATTCGGCCAGAGCCGGACCGTTGTGCGTCAAGACTCCTCGTCTCCCCGCAGGTTTGCGATCACGCCAAGATCTTCAAGCGTCGTGGTGTCTCCTGTGACTGTACCGGTCGTGGCCAGTTCGCGCAGCAGCCGACGCATGATTTTGCCGGAGCGAGTCTTCGGCAGCGTCTGCGTAAAGCGGAGGTCGTCAGGGCGGGCCAGCGAGCCGATCTCTTTCGCGACCCAGGAACGCAGCTCCTGTTTGAGGGCTTCGCCGGGCTGTTGGCCTTCTTCCAGGGTGACGAAGGCGGCGATGGCTTGGCCCTTCAGCTCGTCGGGGCGCCCGACCACCGCGGCTTCAGCGACCTTGGGGTGTGCGACCAGAGCCGACTCGATCTCCATGGTGCCGAGACGGTGCCCGCTGACATTGATCACATCGTCGACGCGGCCCATCAGCCAGAAGTAGCCATCGGCATCCATGCGTGCACTGTCTCCGGTGAAATAGCTTCCTGGAACGTCCGAAAAGTACGAGGATTGGAAGCGCTCCGGGTCGCCGTAGATGGTACGCGCCATGGAGGGCCAAGGTTTGCGAATGACCAGCAGACCTCCTTTCCCGGCAGGGACGGGCTCGCCTTGCTTGGTGACAACCTCCGGCACGACGCCGAAGAAGGGCCGGGTGGCGGAGCCGGGTTTAGTGGGGATGGCGCCCGGCAGCGGAGCGATCATGATGGCTCCGGTTTCGGTCTGCCAGAACGTGTCGACGATGGGACAGCGCTCGTGTCCGATCTCGCGATGAAACCACATCCAGGTTTCGGGGTTGATGGGTTCTCCGACCGTGCCGAGCAGGCGCAGCGAGGCCAGCGAGTGGCGCTTGACGAAGGCATTGCCCCACTGGATGAACGCGCGGATGGCCGTAGGGGCGGTGTAGAAGATGGAGATCTTGTGGGCGTCGACGATCTTCCAGAAGCGATCGCACTCCGGCCAGTTCGGTGCACCTTCGTACATCACCACGGTGGAACCGTTCTGCAACGGGCCATAGAGGACGTAGCTGTGGCCTGTGATCCAGCCGATGTCGGCTGTACACCAGTAAACGTCCTGGTCGCGCAGGTCGAAGATGTACTTCGCCGTAAGATAGGCTCCGACGGAGTAGCCGCCGGTGGTATGGACAAGGCCTTTGGGTTTACCGGTGGTGCCGGAGGTGTAGAGCAGAAACAGAGGGTCTTCGGAGTCCATGGGCTCGGCTGGACAGGAGGGTGCAGCCGTGGCCATGACGTCATGCCACCAAAGGTCGCGATCCTCGACCATGGTGATGGGGGTCTGCGTCTTGGGTGCACCTTCTACACTGCCGCGCTGGTAGACGACGACGGAACGAACGGACGGGCATCGGGGCAAGGCGTCGTCTACGATCGATTTCAGCTTGATCTCGCCTCCGCGGCGGTAGCTGATGTCTTGCGTCACGACGACGGCACACTGCGAGTCGTTCACCCGATCGACGATGGCCTGGGCGGCGAATCCGCCGAAGATGACCGAGTGAACCGCGCCGATGCGGGCGCAGGCGAGCAGCGCGACGGCCAGCTCAGGCGACATGCCCATGTAGATGGCGACACGATCGCCCTTGTGTACGCCGAGCGACCGGAGGACGTTCGAGAAGCGCTGGACTTGATCGAGCAGGGCGGCGTAGGTCAAGGTACGCACTTCACCGGGCTCACCCTCCCAAAGCAGGGCGATCTTCTCCCGGCGTGGGCCCGCGGCGTGACGGTCGACGCAGTTGTGTGCGAGATTCAGCTTGCCTCCGTTGAACCAGGTGGCTGCCCCCATCTCGCCCTCCACGACGGAGTGGAAGGGGGTGAACCAATCGAGCTCGCCGGCGGCCTCAGCCCAGAAGCTTGCAGGATCTTCGACGCTGCGCTGGTACATGTCTTCATAGGCTTGCATGGAGCCGATGTGGGCGCTTTGCGCGAACGCCTCCGGGGGAGGAAAGACGCGATCTTCGCGGAGCAGCGATTCCATGTTGGTATGCACGATGGGAGGGGTGGAGCTGGACACGCGAAGTTTCTCCTTCAGTTACGTTACCGGACAACAAAAAGGTACGCTACGGCCTAATGAATCAGCAATCATTGCCGATAAGGTAGGTGGGTAGAGCAGAATCCGGCATCTAGGGAGCAGGGTATCTAAATCTGGGCAGGTGAGATACAAAGGACCTTTGGTTGGCTGAAGCATCTACATACTGGTTTGCCGTTTAGGAAGGATTGGGTATGGCTTCGTTTCTCGATCGAGAGCGCTCGGTAGCGCCGGAGGGGTATAGCCGGTGGCTTGTGCCTCCTGCTGCGCTGGCGATCCATCTTGCCATTGGGCAGGTGTACTCGTTTTCAGTTTTCAAGACGCCGTTGATTCAGTACTTTGCTCCTTATGTAAGCGCCGCAAACCTGAATAAGGACATTGGCTATATATTTTCGGTAGCGATTGCATTCCTGGGCATCTCGGCGGCGTTGTTTGGTGCGTGGCTGGAAAAAGCCGGTCCCCGACGGGCAATGTTTTACGCCGCGATCTGCTTCGGCTCCGGATTTCTGGTTGCGGCAGCGGGGGTGGCGCTGCACCAGTTAGTGCTGGTGTATCTGGGATATATCTCCCCGGTGTCGACGCTGATCAAGTGGTTTCCGGATCGACCGGGGCTTGCAACTGGCCTGGCAATCATGGGTTTCGGTGGAGGCGCCATGATCGGCAGCCCGCTTGGAACCCAGTTGATGGCGTTCTATAGGGGGCGTGGAGAGCCCTCGATTCCGGCGACGTTTGTCACGATGGGCGTGCTCTACTTTCTGTTCATGCTCTTCGGCGTGTTCATGATTCGCGTGCCAAGGGAGGGATGGAAACCGGAGGGCTGGAGCGGCACCAAGAAGAACAACGCGCTGATTACGACGCATAACGTGAATGTGTCGCAGGCGATTCGCACACCGCAGTTTTACCTTCTCTGGATTGCCTTGTTCTGCAATGTAACCGCGGGCATCGGCATCCTTGAAGACGCGAGCCCGATGATTCAGGACTTCTTCCGTGGGCATATCCTGGCGGTGGCTGCGGGAGGATTTGTGGGCCTGCTAAGCATCTTCAACATGGCGGGGCGATTCTTCTGGGCGTCTACCTCGGACTTTATCGGCCGCAAAAGGACCTACTTCATCTTCTTCCTTCTGGGTGCCGTTTTGTTTTTCCTCCTGCCGCTGACGCGCGGAGACCACCTCAACTCTGTACCGTTGTTTGTTACGCTAGCCGCTATCATTATCTCCATGTACGGTGGAGGCTTTGCGACGATTCCGGCGTACTTGAAAGATCTTTTTGGCGGCTATAACGTCTCTGCTATCCACGGGCGTCTGCTTACCGCATGGTCGACGGCAGGGATCGTCGGGCCGCTGATTGTGAACGGCATTCTGGATCATTTTGTGGCAAACCATCTGAACAAGCAGGATGCGTATCCACAGATCCTCCACATCATGTGCGGGCTGCTAATAGTAGGTGCTGTGGCGAATCTGCTGGTCACGCCTGTATCCCAGCAGCATTGGATGAAAGAGCAGGCACTGGAGCCTGTCGGAGCAGCTCACTGATGGAGGAGAAGCAATGGCTATAGAAAATACGAGGAGATCTTCTCCTACAGCACTTGGGCTTACGTGGGCGATCGTGGTCTTGCCCACTCTTTGGGGGCTGACGTATACGGTAGAAAATGCGTTGAAGCTCTTCCGCAACTCCCCTACTCCGGTGACAGTTGCGCAACCGCAGACAGGCGGTCGATGATACGAACCAGATGGCGGTCGTATTAGTGATCTATATGGACATCGGGCGCGCACTCGCAGACAGCAGCAGGCGGCCACCGGCAGGCTAACCAATACGTTCCCAGTCTTCGATCTTCGAGTTTTCGAGTTTCTGAGTTTCTGATCGAGGCATAACCCCGTAGAGCTCGACGATTAAGTTCAGGTTGAGGCTACGGATTGCGACTTCAAGGAGTGCACCTCATCGGACAGCTTCTGCACTGCAGCCGTCAACTGCGAGATGAGCTTTTCTTCTTTCGTCGGTTTCTTTGCTTCAATGTAAAAGGTCCCATTCGGCTCGAGCGTACAGGAGCGAACCTCGTCGACCGTGTCAAAGCTTTGTCGATGCAAGACGGAAAGCAGCTCCTGTTCCGTCAATGCCTCCCGCTTTAGAGCGGCATGGTCCACCTCGCCGTCCATAATCAAGGTCCGGCTGCCTCCCTGCAGCGTGCTGTTGAGCCAGGGTGTGCGGTAAAGCACGCGTGTCAGCAGCCAATTGACCGTAAGCAGTGAAAATGCTCCCAGAATGCCTCCAGAGACGGAGTTGTCATCGCCGATCATGGCGTTCTGTACGGTATTCGAGAGACTCAGCAGAACCACCAGGTCAAACGGATTGAGTTGTGCGAGCTCGCGTTTGCCGAAGAGCCGCAGAAAGAAGACCAGTGCGAGATAGACGATCATGGGCCTGAGAATCTTCTCAAAGACAGGCAGTTGAAGGTGGAACATGGATCCGGTCACGCGGCGCTCCCATAGAGTTTTTGGTGCCATTGCCAAGCGCTCTGCACGATGTCGTCGAGCTTGGGATATTTTGGGCTCCAGCCGAGCTCGCGCTGGATCGCTTCCGAGCTGGCGACAAGCACGGCAGGATCCCCTGCGCGCCGCTCACACATCTCTACCGTCACATCGCGTCCGGTGACGCGTCGCACCGACTCGATGACCTGCTTTACGGTAAATCCTTCGCCATTGCCGATGTTGTAGACCAATTGCGGGTGTTTTTCGAGAGCTGCCAGCGCCAGCAGATGTGCGTCGGCAAGATCTTCGACATGGATGTAATCGCGGATGCAGGTGCCATCCGGGGTAGGGTAATCCTGTCCAAAGATTTTGATGTTGGGCCGGCGTCCAAGCGCGACATCCAGAACAAGGGGAATCAGGTGCGATTCGGGTTCGTGGTGTTCGCCATAGCCGGAGATCGCTCCCGCCACGTTGAAGTAGCGCAGCGCGGCGTAATGCAGGCCTCGGCTCTCGCTCATCCACCGCATCATGTGTTCGCTGAGCAGCTTGCTGTCTCCGTAGGGGTTGGTGGGCGCGAGCTTCGCCGTTTCAAGAATGGGCGTACTCTCGGGCTCGCCATAGACGGCGGCGGTGGAGCTGAAGACCAGGCGATCATGCCCGGTGGCGAACATGGCTTCCAGCAGCGTCAGAGTGCCGACCGTGTTGTTACGAAAGTAAATTTCTGGTGATTTTACGCTTTCGCCGGCCTCGATCAACGCGGCAAAGTGCATAACTCCGTCATACTTCTTCTCGCGGAGCGTGGTTTCGAGCAGCACCCGATCGTGCAGTGCTCCGTCCACCAGCACTGCTCCCGGGGGAACAGCGGATCTGCGGCTATGGCGAAAGTCGTCATAGATGGTGACTTCATGACCGGAGTTCAAAAGAAGACGGCTGACGGTTCCGCCGACGTATCCTGCACCGCCGGTAACTAAAATGCGCATTTGTCGATCTCCGATTGGTAGGGAGTAAACTGCTGTTCAGGTACTGCAACAAAAGTACCAGTGCCAGAGCCTGGATCTTCAGGCACACTAGCACCTGTTACTGAAGTGTTCGTGAGGGAAGCACCACAGGCATCCTCTGAAATTCAACTTTGTGAGAAAAAAGCTAAAAACTCACAAAGCCAGATGACCTCCTTGGTGTGGGGCAAGACATAAGACAATGTCTGTCGGGAGCACCCCAAGAGTTTGCGGGGATCGGCAGTCAGGTTCCGCCCTCATTTGTAGAACTGGTCCATTTTGCGCCGAGAGCACGTTGCCATGTCCGAGACGCCCGGGTTGGGTCTCTAGACGAAAACTACACCTTATGCCTCCTTCTCTCGAGGCTTCCAAAGGACCATTTCACGATGCCTACTCCTCTCCGCAGCGCAGACTCGCAGCCTCGGGATAGACAGTTTACCCACTTCGGTGTGTTGAACACAGGTGGCCAGAGCAAAAGCTCTTTATTTACTTCGATTACCGTCAACCTTATTCTGGCGATCATTATTGTGATCCTCGGTGCGGCGGCGAAGAAGACCATCGATCGGCGTAACCGGGAGATCGTCTTGACCGTGCCGTTGACGGAGAAGCCGCCTGAGCCTGTTCGGCCTAAACTGATTCCGCCGAAGATCGTTCCTCCGAAACCAACCATCAAGCCACCAGAGCCAAAGATTGTTCTGCCGGAGGTAAAGGCAGTCGAGCCTCCCAAAGTGCAACCGGTAGTCCAACCGAAGCCTCTTCCCGTCGTGACCCCTGCGCAGCCGAAGGTGGTGGTCGCGGCGGCCGCGCCCAAGCCTGTCCAGGTGAACCTGGGCAAATCGGCATCGGTCGTCAACAACGACAGCCATCCAACGGCCGTGGCATTAGGTAGAACCGATAACCCGATTCACCCTAGCAACGCACCGGCAACGGCTGCGGTAGATTTGGGCAATCGCGGCATGAGCGGCATGCCTCCTGGGACGGGAGGTGGACCGAACGCTCGGGCGGTAAGTCTCGGTTCCGGTCAGCCCAACGGCCAGACGGGCGGTACGGGAGTGCGTGCCGTCGCTGGTGTGCCGCATGGCGTTCCGCTTGGTACAGGAACAGCCCCAGGTGGCAATGGAGTAGGAACGCAGGTTCGCCAGGTTGCGCTGGGCGGTGCGCCTCCTCCTCCAACAGCGACTGCAGTGGCGGCACGCGCTCCGGTGCGTACGGCGCCGAAGGTGCTCTTCAAACCGAGTCCGCAGTACACGGCGGAAGCTGCCGCATTGCACCTGGAAGGTACGGTACAGGTCAAGATTCATGTTTCGTCCACCGGTGCGGTCTCTGTGATTGGTGTGACCAGCGGACTCGGGCATGGGCTGGACGAGTCCGCAATTCGTGCTGCGCAGGGCATTCGCTTCAATCCGGCCTCAGATGCAACTGGCATGCCGGTCGACTGGGAAGGCGTGGTGAGCATTCGCTTCCAGATGGCAAGCTGATGGCTTGGACACCTGACCGATTCTCTCGAAGGTCTCTGACCGTCGGGCAATATTAACCTTAAGCAACGCAGTTCTGAACGGTCCACCGCTGAGCTGTTCCTTATAGGAGTTTCCATCCACATGATCTCTCGGATACACACCATCACTGGACTGTCGCTCGCCCTTCTTTTTGCTTCGGTGCAGCCGGGCCATGCTGCAGGCTCGGTCTTTGGCGGCAAGAAAAAAGAAGTGGTTGCCGCGAAGAAGCTTACCCCCGCGCAGAGCGCACTGATCGATAAAGCGATCGTGCGTGAGAAGGAGGTCGTCAAGGTCGTGAAAGAGCGCGCGCCGCTTGTCGAGACCTATATCCAGAATATGAAGGTTGATCCGGTGATGCGCCAGGTTCCAGAGAGCGATGAGCATTTTCTGGGCCGGGTCGACTTCGGCAAGGTGATCGGCGACACGCCTTACGAGGCAGGGCCGAAGGCAGGTCAGAAGAGCAAGACGGGAATTTTTAAGGGTTCACTTAGCTTTATCTCAGGTCTTGGCGGCTCGCTGCACCTGCAATTCAGTGAAGCGGGCTTTATTCAGATGTTGTTGATGGATTCGAACGACTTCAACAAGGATCATTACAACTTCTTCTTCGTCCGCAACGACTTTCTAGGAACCATTCCGACTGCGGTTTTTGACGTGACGCCTGTGCAAGGCAAGAACGCCACAGGCCGATTCTTCGGACGTATCTGGGTGGAGACGCAGAACGGCAATGTGGTCCGCTTCAATGGCGATTTCGCCGGTGCGGAGAAGGATTATCACGAGTACTTTCACTTCGATAGCTGGCGTACCAATGTGCAACCGGATCTTTGGCTGCCGACCAGCTTCTATGTCGAGGAGAGCGATCCGAAGAGCCAGACCAGCACTTTGAAGTTCAAGGCGATCAATCACGTCTGGGGCTATGTGTTGAAGGTTCCCACCGTCACGGCCGAGAACACGTCCATGGAGGTGCAGAATGCGACCGACGTTTCGAACGACGCTCAGGATCAGAGTCCGCTTGGAGCGCAGCGCGCCTTTGAACGGCAGGCCGAAGACAACATCATTACGCGTCTGTTTCAGGCCGGGCTGCTGGACGCGCCAAGCGACTTCGACAAGACGCTCGAGGCGCTGGCGAACAACATTCTTGCCTACAACCAGATCGCCGTGTCGAGCCCGATTCGGGTGCGGACGTTGCTCACCGAGCCGCTCGAATCACTCGCTGTCGGCAACACGATCATCCTTTCCAAAAGCCTGATCGACACGACGGCTGTGGTAACCGCAGACGGTGCGCAGCAGACTGGAAACCTGAATACCATCCTGGCCTTTCAGATCGCTCACATCCTGAGCGGCCACAAGCTGGATACCAAGTACGCGTTCAACGACCGGCTGCTGTTCCCGGACAACGCTGCGTTCAAGCGCATACCCATGCACCACACGGACGCGGACAACACGGAAGCAGCCAAGAAGTGCATCGAGCTTTTACAGGCGAAAGAACTAGTCGACAGCCAGAAGTACTTTGGCCTGTATCTTCAGCAGTTGCAGGCACTGGTAAAGGGCTTACGTGCGTTGAATGAACCGATGATTGGGGACGCGCTGGTAAAGAGCGGCACGGATCAATCCTTCTGGCTGGCGGCGTTGATGCCGAAGGCCGAGAAGCTGAACGCGAAGGATTTGAAGCAGCAGGCGGCGGTCCCGCTGTCGAGCTTTCTGCGCTTCGATCCCTGGACCGACCAAGTTATCACAATGCATACGGCGTTCGAGCCGATCCTGAGTCCGAGCGACAAGATGCCATTTGAAGTAGCGCCGGTGTATATCAAGCTGGCCTACTACAAACCTCCTGTGGAGCCGACAGTTGCCCCAGCGGCAGTTGCACCGCCTGCGACACCGTCCGACAATCTCGCGGCTCCCCAGGGAACCGACCCGAACGCCGCTCCGGCGCCTGCGACGGCCGCACCTCCACCGTCGGCCAACACTCCTGGAGCACCGTCGGCAAAGGAGAGATAGACGGCAGTTTTGAAGCACTAAAGGATGCACAAGGCAGCGCGTTGTCTCTGCCTTGAGAGAAGCGACCGCGGGGACTCGATCTCCGCAAACGATTCCAGAAGGAGAAGTCTGCACAATATGGGAGGGTTCGCTGTGGTGGCGAACCTTCCCCGGCTTTACCACCATCCGAGACTCCGCTGGCACGGACTCGCACTAGACGAGAGAGTAACGGAGAATCACATGAAGAACTGCCTTGGAACATTCTTTTGCTTCATCTTCTCGCTTGCCTTGATTTCGAATCTTCACGCACAGGCCGTTTACACGGCGGACCGCACGGCACGCATTAGCGTAGGTGCAGGCGGGTCATACCTCAATACCGATTACGCTCCCAAACCCACCTACGGACCAAGCTTTTTTGCGGATATCGACTTCTATCGGCATTTAGGCCTGGAGGGGGAGGGTCATTTTGGAGGCGTGATCAGCCCCGACGATATTGGAGAAAACAGCTATTTGGCTGGCCCCCGCGTTTTTCTGCGGAGATATCGATTGACCGGGTATGGCAAGATTATGCTCGGCCGGGGCATTATCACCAACCAACGATACAATCTATCGTCTACGTACAATCTTTACGCGTATGGCGGAGGGCTGGAGTATCGCGCGGCTCGACGCCTGACGGTGCGGGCGATTGACTTCGAGATGCAGAAGTGGCCATCGTTCCCTCCCAATGGCCTCTCGCCTCTCGTGGTTACGGTCGGCGCTTCCTATATTATTCGATGAGGGATTGGAAGTCTGCCAACTAAGGGAGAAGCAGGTTTGTTGACCTATCGGTGTACGGCATCCTGGCTGCTCCTGTTGGCTTCTCCCGCTTTGCTTGGCCAAGCGTCCCCGACGGCGACGCGCAAGGCTGATCTTCAAGTAGGCGGCGGGGTTGTGGTCGACTTTTCTGACTACAACCCCACCGCGCTGAAGGGATATGCCGTCTACGCTACGCTGGACGTGACCAATCACTTTGGTGGCGAGCTTGCCTTTCACCAGGCAAATGCGAGCGGCGGGGACCAGTTATACCAGCGTACGTATGAGATCGGTCCGCGCTATCACCGCACGTATGGCATTTTCTCGCCCTATGCGAAGGCGATGTACGGGCGCGGTGTGTTCAACTTTCCATTCGGCCTTGCGAACCTGGCGTATAACCTCTTTGCGGTCGGAGGAGGCGTAGACATCCGCGTGAGGCCTTACCTAAATGTTCGGGTGGACTACGAGTACCAGTCCTGGCGGAACTTTCCTCCGCAGGGACTTACGCCACAACTCGTAACGATTGGAGTGGCCTACCACTTTCCGGGCGGGTTGGGGCGCGGAGAGCACTACTGAAGCAGCGGTCTCTACCGTGGCTTAGAAGTGGTAGGCAATGCCGACTGCCGGCATGCTGATGACCTCGTACCGATTCGTGTTCAGGATGTTTCCCGGAACTCCAAAGCCCGGAACCTTGACGAAGAGTCCCCGGTACTCAACGCGAACGTCGAAGCTGGGGCTGAGCTCATAAGCTACGCCGCCGCCGAAGAGACCGCCGATGCTGGTGTTTCGCTTGGTGGTGAGCTGAAACGTTCCATCATAGATAGGTGTGAAGAAGACGCCGCCGACTCCGGCTTCGAGAAAGGGGTTATATCGTTTGAAAGTACGTCCGTAGACGTAGCCGACGGTACCTTCCTGCTGCCGGGTGTGGATCGGGTTTTCCGTTAAATTGCCACCGTAGCGGAAGTAGCTTGTGTGCTGGGCGAAGGAGTAGTTCACCTCCAGGCCGCTGTGCGGGGTAAGCAGGTAGCGGTAGCTGGCCAGCCCTCCGAGGGTTTCGCTTTGGACCATATAGACGGAGTTGGCTCCACTGACCGCCGGCCCGATGAGGCCAAAGGCACTGATGCTAACGTCCTGCCGGCTCTCCTGTGCAAAAGCAGCGATGGAGGACAACATCAGTGCGCCCAACAAAATCGTCTTCTTCATTCTTTCTTCAACCCTCTCGCAATTCGCCCGGATGTCTCGGTTAGACTTCGTCATCCAGCTTTTCGGTGCGGTTCTACCGTGGCAAATGTGTATGGGTAATTGTACCCGGTGCTCTTGTTGCGGTCTGCTTAGCGCACAAAAAGGCCGGAGCGTAGGGGATGCCGCTCCGGCCCGGTGCTGAGATGTAAAGATGCGTTCAGATTTGGGGAGGCGGAGGGGCGCCACCGTTTCTGCCGTAGCCGCCATGCCCTTCCTGCATCTGCTTCAGCATGGCGTCGTATTTGGTCTTTTGGTCGTCGGTCAGGATGCCGCGCATCTTGCTTTGCTCGTCCTGGCGCATGGCCATCATCTTGGCGCGCTTCTCGTCCTGGGACATGGAGGTGTCGTCCCGCATGGCCATCCTCTTGGTTTGGCTGTCTGCCTGGATCAACTTGACCTGCGTCACCTGGTCCGGCGTGAGACCAAGCTGGCTGGTCATTCTATCGAGTTGGCGCTGTTGCTGCTCCGGTCCTCCGCGGCCTGGTCCTCCCTGACCCTGCGGAGGAGAAGGAGGTGCATCCTGCGCGAGCAAAGGGAGCGCACAGGCGGACGTACACACGGCGAAGAAAGCCACCCGGAGAGCGGGCAGGATATGCTGTTTGCGGAAGTTCATTGGAAGAACTCGCTTTCGTCTTGGATCTCCGGCAAACCTCTCCGGGGCGCTGCTATGAACTACAGACGGGTGCGCGTTCGGAAGGTTCCATCGCTGCGTGGATTTTCTGCGTTGGAGGTCAGGCCGGACGGTACGTGTAAGGATCTCCCTGCGCTGTGGCGTACGCTTCAACGACCTGGAGAAAGGCCACGGCGGCGTGCGACAGGCTGGCCTGTCTGCGGTACACCAGGCGCAGTTTGCGCTCGAAGCCGAGCTCGGGAACAGGAATCCGCACCAGCGATCCGGCGGCAAGCTCGTTCTTGACGGTGAGGCCTGGGACAAGCGCTACGCCGTTGCCCATCTCGACGAAACGCTTGATTGCCTCCAGCGAGGGCAACTCGACGTTCATCGTGAGCGGGGTCCGGTGCCGGCGGAAGGTCTGGATGACCTTTTGACGCTGCGGCGATGGGATGTTGTGGGCGACAAAGCTTTGCTCGCCAAGCTGCCGGATGGAGATCTCACCGGCGCGGGCGAGGGGGTGTTTGGGATTGACCACGAGGCTGAGCTGATCGCGATAGACGACGATGGACTGAATCTGCGGGTCGTCGGGTTTGAAGGAGAGGACGCCGATCTCGACGGCGTGCAAGAGAATCTCGTCGGAGATGCGGCTGGCCAGTGCGCGCTGGACGGCGACCTTGATGTGCGGATTTTGGCGGCGGAACACGTCGAGCAGCGGCAGGAGATAGAGGCAGGTGTATTCGTTGGCTGCAAGATTGAGGCGGCCGCGGTGAAGCTCGCGAAGCTCGGTCAGCGCGGTCGCGGCGTCGTTGCGCAGATTGAGGAGTTTGAGGGCGTACTCGCGCAGGACTTTTCCTGCGGCGGTCAGGCTGCCGTCGCGGGAAGATCGTTCGAGCAGCGTTTCTCCCAGTTCGCCTTCCAGTTTGGCGATCGTCTGGCTTACCGCGGATTGGGTGCGATGCAGGCGTACCGCCGCGCGCGAAAAACTGCGTTCTTCGGCGACGGCGAGAAAGGTCTCAAGCTGAAACAGATCCATCGGTCAGCGCTCCCGACGCAAGAGCAGGAGGCCGTAGGGCAGGAAAGGACGTAGAATTGATTTAATCGATTCAAAGAGAAACATGGTGGTTGAGATCAATAGATCCATTAGAAATTGTGATATTTACTGGACGCGGCATAAGACTAGATTATGCTGAAAAAGTCTGAATGGATTGCCTGACATGAGCCTGCCAACCAAGATTCTCATCTTCGATACGACGCTGCGCGATGGCGAGCAAAGCCCGGGATGCACGATGCATGCGGGCGAAAAGCTGCGTATGGCGCACCAGCTGGCTGCGCTTGGAGTGGATGTGCTCGAGGCGGGCTTTCCCATTGCCTCCGAGGGTGATTTCGAATCCGTACAGGCCATCGCACGCGAGCTTCGTGGACCGCGCATCGCGGCCTTGGCCCGCGCGAAACGTGAGGACATCGAGACGGCGGCCAAAGCAATTGAATCAGCTCCGCTCCATCGTATTCACACGTTTCTCTCTTCTTCGGACATTCATCTCGAGCACCAGATGCACATCAGTCGCGCACAGGCGCTCGACCAGGCTGCGGAAGCGGTCAGGTTGTCGCGGTCGTTGGTCGACGATGTGGAGTTTTCGCCCATGGATGCTACGCGCAGCGATCCCGCGTTCCTGACCGAGATGGTGGCCATCGCAATCCAGGCGGGTGCGACGACGATCAACATTCCGGATACTGTCGGCTACTCCACGCCCGAGGAGTACAAGGCAATCTTCCGCAGGCTGAAGACGGAGCTGCCGGACAGCGACCATGTCACGTTTTCAACGCACTGCCACGATGACCTGGGCATGGCGGTGGCGAACTCGCTGGCGGGTGTCGAGGGAGGTGCGCGGCAGGTTGAGTGCACCGTCAACGGCATCGGCGAACGTGCCGGCAATGCGGCTCTGGAGGAGATTGCCGCCGCTCTGATGGTTCGGCGCGACCGGTATCCTTATCAGACGAGTGTGGTCTTGTCGCAACTTTATCCGACCAGCCAGCTTCTCTCTGAGATTCTCGGCTTTGCGTGCGCTCCGAGCAAGGCGATTGTCGGTGCCAATGCATTCGCCCATGAGTCCGGCATTCATCAGCATGGTGTGCTCTCAAATCCACTCACCTACGAGATCATGACTCCTGCTTCGGTGGGCGTACCGGCGAGCAATATCGTACTCGGCAAACACAGCGGCCGCCGCGCGCTTGAGCACAAGTTCAATACCTTGGGACATCGCTTGAGCCGGACCGAACTGGACCTTGTCTACGCGCGTTTTACAGCGTTAGCCGATCGCAAAAAGTCGATTTACGACCAGGATCTGATCGGTTTACTGAAGCCGGAAGAATCGATTCTGGCGGTCTGACTCTGATGATTTCTACGTATGCAGTGGCGCAAGACGAAGCGCAGGAACGCAAAAAAGGAGCGACTCATGAAGCTGAAACTAGCGGTGCTGGCGGGCGACGGAATCGGTCCTGAGGTGACGGGCGAGGCGGTCAAGATTTTAGGCGCTGTGGCTGAGCTGAGCGGACACACCTTCGAGTTCGTGCCAGGCCTGATTGGCGGGGTTGCGATTGCCGCAACGGGTACGCCGCTGCCGAGTGCAACGTTGGAACTCGCGCTTGAAGCGGATGCAGTGCTGCTGGGTGCGGTTGGGGACGCTCGTTACGGAGCGCTGCCTCCGGACAAGCGTCCTGAGGCCGGTTTGCTGCAGATTCGGCAGGCGCTGGGCGGGTTTGCCAACCTGCGGCCATCGGTGGCGTATGCAGCGTTGAGTGAGAACTCGCCGCTGCGGCCGGAGGTGACCGAAGGCGTGGATATCTTGTTTGTGCGAGAACTGCTGGGTGGCTTGTACTTTGGCGCGCCGCGCTGGTGGGATCGCGCGGAGACTTCAAACGGTGGCGGCGAAGCGATCAACACGATGCGCTATACCAAGGCCGAGGTGGTCCGCGTAGCACGGGTGGCGTTCGAGCTTGCCGGCAAACGGCGCAAGAAGGTGACGAGCGTGGACAAAGCGAATGTGCTTGAAGTGTCGCAGCTGTGGCGGGCCGCGGTGACGGAAGTTGCGCAGGAGTATCCAAGCGTTACGCTCGAGCATCAACTGGTGGACTCGATGGCGATGCACCTGATGAATACGCCGCGGAACTTCGACGTGGTGCTGACGGAGAATTTGTTTGGCGATATTTTGTCGGATGAGGCGGCCGTGATTACCGGTTCACTCGGCATGCTGCCCTCGGCGACGATCGGCGGCGCGGTGAACCTTTATGAGCCTGTGCACGGTTCGGCTCCGGACATTGCGGGTACGGGCAAGGCAAATCCGCTAGGGGCGATCCTCACGGCGGCGATGGTTTTGCGTCATTCGGCGCACCTTGAGAACGAGGCCGCGGGGCTTGAGCAGACGGTACGGCAGGTGCTTGCCGCGGGACATCGTACGGCGGATTTAGCTCGTTCTTCTGAAGCTGGCCAGACGCTTGTTTCTACGTCCGAGATGGGCAAGCTGGTCCATCATAGGTTGACGGAATCGATTGATCGCCGGCAGTCGCTGCACGCTGTTTGATTCGTATAGAAACGTTATGAGCTTTTCGCCTCGAGTCCGCTACCTGCTTCTGAACGCCGCTGTGCTGACGGCGTGCGCCATCGAGTTTGTACGAGGGTATCCGTGGCTGGTGATTCTGCTGGGAGCCCTTACATTCTTCTTCATCGGCAATCTGGTTCTTTACCTTTCAGGTTCGAAAGAGCGCGCCGTGCGTCGGCAGCAAAAGCGGAAGTATTGGGCGGGGCAGGCATGAGAATGTTCAGGCTACAGCGCTTTCTGTTTGCGACGCTGCTGGCGGCGATGTTGGTGCCGGTGGCGCAAGCCCAGTTGCTGGGTGAGCCTCCGATTCCACCTAAACAGAAGAAAGAAAAAAAGCATGCGGCAAACCTGGAGTGGATGTGGCAGTACTCCCCTCCGCCTGAAAACGGGCGCGAACATGAGTTGATTCAAGACCCGGAGTTTTTGCCATTTCTCGAAGCAAACTTCACGGCGCCGCAGTCTTTCTGGGGGCCGAACCCGACCGACCCCAAGGCACCGACGCACAAGACGTTGGCGCAGGCGATCTACGATTTTCTAACGATTCCGGGACAAGTCATTGCCGATGAGAATCGTTACATCACGGTGACGGGATCTGTGTTTCACTTCCGCACGTCGCGCGGGCTGCTCTGGACGGACCTGAATACGAAGGATCCGCTGATCGCTTTCGCTGCGATCGACTGGATTCGCGAGTCGCGTTCCACGGACGATCCCGCCGCCGAGTACACGCTTTGGATCTTCACCAACAAGCCGTCGTTTGGCAAGCCTCTGCCGGGATCAAACGAAGATTCCGCGCATCTGCCACCGCCGCTGGTGCGCTCGCTAACGCGCTGGATGGCGAGGCCAGTGCCCGGCACAGGCACGGTGCAGAAGATTACCGCGGCGATCCTGGTCGACCCGGATGGTACGCCGCATCCGGTGCCGGTTCCGGGGGGCGGCGGCGCTGCTCCTGAAGAAGCTAAGCCATTGCCCAAGCGGCCATCGTGATTAATATTGTTCACTGAGGAACCTGTATGCAAGCCATCAACACGACACCTCGCACCTTGTTTGAAAAAGTCTGGCAGCAGCACCTGGTGGCTGCGCCTGCCAATGAACCGTCGATCCTCTACATCGACCTGCACCTGATTCACGAGGTTACAACTCCGCAAGCGTTCGACGGCTTGCGCATGGCGGGACGCAGGCTGCGCCGGCCCGATCGTACGGTTGCAACGATAGATCACAACGTGCCGACTTCTTCTGTTCAAGATCGGTTCCATATTCTTGACCAGATTGCCGCGAAGCAGGTGAATGCGCTGCGACGCAACTGCGCGGAGTTTGGTGTGGAGCTCTACGATGTGCAGTCGCCGGAGCAGGGAATTGTGCACATTATCGGGCCGGAGCTGGGTCTGACCAAGCCGGGGATGACGATCGTTTGCGGCGATTCGCATACTTCGACGCATGGTGCTTTTGGTGCGCTGGCCTTTGGAATCGGCACCAGTGAAGTGGAACACGTGATGGCTACACAGACACTGCCGCAGGATCAGCCGAAGACGTTTCGCATCAACGTGGAAGGTGAGCTTCCCGTGGGCGTAACGGCCAAAGATATTGTGCTGCACATTATCGGAGAGATCGGCACCGCGGGTGCGACGGGCTATGTGGTTGAGTACGCCGGCTCGGCGATTCGGGCGCTCTCGATGGAGGGCCGCATGACGATCTGCAATATGTCGATCGAGGCTGGTGCGCGGGCCGGCATGATTGCTCCGGACCAGACGACCTTTGCCTATCTGCAAGGCCGGCGCTTTTCCCCCAATGCGCAATCCTGGGATGAAGCCGTGGCGCACTGGTCGACCTTTGTAACGGATGAGGGTGCACGCTTTGATCGCGAGCTCACTTTGGACGCCACGAGTTTGACCCCGACGGTAACCTGGGGCACGAGTCCAGGCATGGTCACGGGCATCGATCGAAGCGTGCCCACGCTGGCGACCGATGCAAGCGAAGCGGATCGCAACAACTTCCTTCGCGCACTCGAGTATATGGATCTGAAAGCCGGCATGCCGATGCAGGAGATCGCGGTCGACCGTGTGTTTATTGGGTCCTGCACCAATGCCCGGATTGAGGATCTACGCGCGGCGGCCAAGCTGGTGAGTGGCTATCAGGTCTCTACTTCAGTGAAGGCGATGGTGGTTCCGGGGTCGCAGTCGGTGAAGGCGCAGGCCGAGCAGGAGGGGCTCGATCTGGTCTTCAAGTCGGCGGGCTTCGACTGGCGCGAGCCTGGCTGCAGCATGTGCCTGGGCATGAATCCGGATATTCTTGCGCCGGGCGAGCGCTGTGCTTCCACGAGCAATCGCAACTTTGAGGGCCGCCAGGGGCGCGGAGGCCGTACGCATCTGGTCTCGCCTGTGATGGCGGCAGCAGCGGCAATCACGGGACATCTCACCGATGTGCGGCAGTGGAAGTTCAAGGAAGCAAGCACTGTAGGACCGGAACCGATCTTCGTTGTCGATCAGATGTTGGCCTCCGGAGGCTCTCGCTAATGCAGCCCATCAACGTCCTTACTTCCACGGCCGCACCGCTCGATATTTCGAACATCGATACGGATCAAATTATCCCGAAGCAGTTTCTCAAGCGCATCGAGCGTACCGGGTTCGGTGAGTTCTTGTTTTTCGATTGGCGTCGTATCCAGGAGGGTCCGTCCCTTGGAGAACCTGAGCCCGGATTTGTTCTCAATCAGCCGCACTACGCGGGCGCGCAAATTCTGATTGCGGGTAAGAATTTCGGATGCGGAAGCTCACGCGAGCATGCGGCATGGGCGCTGGCGGATTACGGTTTTCGCGCGGTCATTGCGCCAAGCTTCGCGGACATCTTCTTTTCAAATGCAGGTAAAAACGGCATGATCCTGGTGCGATTGAGAGAAGAGGATGTGAACCTGCTGACGCATCGCAGTACGCGCAATCCGCTGCATACCATCACCATCAGTCTCGAAGCGCAGACGGTGGTCGACGGAGAGGGATTTCATCGGCACTTTGAGATCGATCCGTTTCGCAAATATTGTCTGCTGAATGGGCTCGACGACATTGCGCTTACGCTGCGCCATGAGGCGGAGCTCGATGCGTACGAAGCGGAACATGATGAAGAGTTCTGGCTCATTCCACGGGCTGGTGAACGCCGATGATTGGATCTATTTCCATGCGTCTGCAAAGAGCAAAACGGTACACCCGGCTGGCGATGCGATCGCTTGCAGGGAAGGCTTCTCATCGCCCGAGGGTGCGGTACTCGCTTAGCGCTGCTCCGCAGCATGTGGTCCCCGATGCTCAAACCGCGGAGTCGGTCGCTGAGGCCGTACTGCTTCCCGTGTATGGGCCGGTCATCTTCAAAGAACGACCATTTCAAGCGCAGCTCGAGGGCAATCTCTGGGCTGTATGGGGAAGGCAGTCTTCATTTTTTTCGCGCAGAAGCGTTGCGGTCGTTCGCATGCATCGCACCGATGCGCACATCCATTTTCTCGGTCTTGGCCGATAGACAAGAAGGAAAGCATGAGCGGCGAACACAATCCGAAGAAATATTCGATTCCACTTACGGAAGGTCCTTCCCGTGCTGCTGCGCGCTCATATTTGCGCGGCGCCGGCTTTTCAAAAGAAGACCTGCATAAGCCGATCATCGGCGTGGCCAATACCTGGACCGAGATTGGCCCGTGCAACTTCCACTTGCGCGACGTAGCAGCGGCAGTCAAGCAAGGAATTCGCGAGGCTGGTGGCACGCCGATGGAATTCAATACGGTGACCATCTCAGACGGCATCACGATGGGCACCGAAGGCATGAAGGCGAGCTTGATCTCGCGCGAGGTGATTGCCGATTCCATCGAGCTTGTGGCACGTGGCAACCTGTTCGACGGCATCGTCTGCATCGCCGGCTGCGACAAGAATATGCCTGGAACCATTATGGCGATGGCGCGGCTGGATATTCCGGGGATCATGCTGTACGGAGGAAGCATCGCTCCGGGACGGCTCAAGCAGGCCGATGGTTCAAGTAAAGACATAACGATTTTAAACGTATTTGAAGGGATGGGATCGCACGCGGCAGGCAAGATCAGCGATCAGCAATTGGAGGACCTGGAGGCTGCGGCATGCCCTGGTCCGGGAGCGTGCGGAGGGCAGTTTACGGCGAACACAATGGCCATGGCGGGTGAGTTCCTGGGTATCTCGCCGTTCCATTTGACGGGGGTTCCGGCGATGGATCCGGCCAAGGCGATTGCGAGCCGTGAGGCGGGACGGATGATCCTCGACCTTTGCCGCAACGATGTTCGTCCATCGAAGATCTTGACGCGGGCGGCGCTTGAGAATGCGATTGCCGCGGTGTGCGCGTCGGGTGGTTCGACCAACGCGGTGCTGCATCTGCTTGCGATTGCGCGGGAGTTGTCGATCCCGTTGGACATGCAGGATTTCGACGCAATCTCAGAGCGTACGCCGTTCATCTGCGATCTCTCGCCGGGCGGCAAGTATGCGGCAACGGACTACCAGGATGCAGGTGGATCGCGTGTGCTCGCGGCACGAATGATAGAGCGCGGCGCGTTGCAGGATGCGCCAACGGTGAGTGGAAGGACGATCTTTGAGGAAGCCGCGCTGGCCAAAGAGACGCCCGGGCAGCAGGTGATTCTCGACTGGGAAGCGCCGCTGAAGCCGACCGGCGGCCTGGTGATTATGAAGGGCAATCTGGCTCCCGAGGGCGCGGTGATCAAGGTGGCTGGACACGAGCGCATTCATCACACCGGACCGGCGCGTGTGTTCGATTCAGAAGATCTGTGCCATGCGGCGGTTGAAGCAGGCGAGATCCATCCGGGCGACATCCTGGTGATCCGCTACGAAGGTCCACGCGGCGGACCGGGGATGCGCGAGATGCTCGCCGTGACCGCGGCCATCAAAGGTATTCCAGAGTTGTCGGAGACCGTGGCGTTGCTGACGGATGGACGATTTTCTGGAGCGACGCGCGGCTTGATGGCAGGACATGTGGCGCCGGAGGCGTTCCTGGGTGGACCGATCGCAGTGGTTCATGAGGGAGATCGGATTTCGTTCGATGTTCCGAATCGTACGCTGACGCTGGAGGTTCCAGAGGCCGAGTTCGCTGAGCGTCTGGCTGCGTGGCGCGCACCAGAACCGCGGTATAAACGGGGCGTCTTCGCCAAATACGCGGCGAGTGTCAGCAGTGCCAGCGAAGGCGCGATTACTACCTAGCGAACTTGAATAAGCAGCAAGGAGAAGCCATGTCCGATACGACCAACACGCACCCTCAACTCACCGGCGCGGAGATCCTCTGGGCCACGCTTGCCGGCGAGGGCACGACAACTGTCTTCGGTTATCCCGGCGGAGCGATTCTGCCGATCTACGATGCGCTGCGCAAGTTCCCGACGATCCACCACGTGCTGGTGCGGCACGAGCAGGGCGCGTCTCACATGGCCGATGGGTATGCGCGTGCTTCGGGCCGCGTCGGCGTGTGCATGGCGACCTCCGGGCCGGGCGCGACCAACCTGGTGACGGGCATCGCGACGGCCATGCTCGACAGCATCCCAATGGTTGCGATTACGGGCCAGGTAAGCAGCAAGGTGCTCGGCTCGGATGCGTTTCAGGAGGTCGACATTACGGGCATCACGCTGCCGGTCACCAAGCACAACTTCCTGGTGACGCGCGCTGAAGACATCGCTGCGACGGTGCGGCTAGCGTTTCAGATTGCCACCAGTGGACGGCCGGGGCCGGTGCTGATCGACATTACCAAGGACGCGCAGCAGGCTTCGGCGGCTTTCGACTTCGAGGCTGCGGCACCTCCCAAGGCGCGGCCGCATCCCATGCTGGGGACGGCGTTGACGGCTCACTCGCCAGCGATCCGCGAGGCCGTGGCGATGATCTCCGCATCCGCCAGGCCGGTCATTTTGGCAGGGCACGGCATCATGCAATCAGGCGCAGAAGCCGAGGTGCTGGCGTTTGCGGAACGGCTCGGCATTCCAATCGCCTCGACGCTGCTGGGCCTGGGCGCGATCCCGGCTGGACATCCGCTGTCGCTGGGCATGATGGGGATGCATGGCGAGAGTTGGGTCAATCATGCGATTCAAGAGGCCGACCTGCTGCTTGCTTTTGGCATGCGATTCGACGACCGCGTGACTGGCAACCTGGCGCACTACGCTCCTCATGCAAAGAAAATTCATATCGAGATCGACCCCAGTGAGATTTCAAAGAACGTGCGGGTGGACGTGGCTCTGGTCGGAGATTTGAAGGCCGTGCTGCAAACGCTGCTGCCATGGACAGGGGCAGACGCTCAAGCTCGCCGGCCGTGGCTCGATGATATTGAGACCAGCAAGGGCACGGTGGCGGTTCGGGACATTCAGAACCTTCCGGATAACGGGCACTTGTATGCCGCACACGTGATCAACGATATTTGGCGTGAAGCAGTTGCTGCGGGCCGTGAAAAAGAGACCGTGATTGTTACCGATGTAGGTCAGCACCAGATGTGGGAGGCGCAGTACTTCAAACATGAGGCACCGCGTAGCCTGGTAACCTCCGGCGGCTTAGGCACGATGGGCTTTGCGTTGCCCGCGGCCATTGGGGCCAAGTTTGCTTGTCCAGGAAAAGATGTGTGGGTGATCGCCGGAGACGGCGGCTTCCAGATGACGGCCGCGGAGCTCTCGACCATTGTGCAGGAGGGTTTGGCGATCAACATTGCGGTGATTAACAATGGGTTTCTTGGCATGGTGCGGCAGTGGCAGGAGGCGTTTTATGACAAGAACTATTCGGCTTCCCCGATCCTGTCGCCGGACTTTGTGATGCTGGCACAGGCGCATGGCATCGCTGGCGCGCATGTGAGTCAGCGCGAATATGTTACGGAAACGGTTACAAAAGCGAGAACCAGTGGTGCAGCGTTCCTGATCAATTTTCAAGTGGAGAAGGAAGATGGAGTCTACCCCATGATCGCTCCGGGTGCGGCGCTGCATGAGATGGTGCGCCGGCCGCATCAGGATCCGTTGCTCGAGACGGCAGAGGACGCGTAGAGGGTTTCTTAAGCGAGTCGGCTTTTCAAGCATGGAACGATAGTTGTTCGAACAATCACAAGGAGCAAACGATGAGTGCACGCAGTGACCTTACAGACCGTGTTCTAGCCGCGAAGCGACGGCTCAACCTGAAGTGGACCACGATCGCCGCGGCCCTTGGGTCAAGCTCACCGATCGTTTACACAGCGGCGCTGCTTGGCCAGTTTCCGCTCAATGCGGAAGAGGCCGCCAAGGCGGTGACGCTGCTTGAGCTCGAGCCTGGCGATGCGGCTTTACTGATGGAGCCACCGATGCGTGGCGAAGGCATCCCCATGCCTCCTACCGATCCGCTGATCTATCGTTTTTACGAGTTGGTGATGAACTTCGGCCCGACGTGGAAGCAACTGATCGCGGAGGAGTTTGGCGATGGCATTATGAGCGCGATCGACTTCAACATGTCGATCGAGCGTGAGCCGGATCCGAAGGGGGACCGCGTGAAGATTTTGATGAGCGGCAAGTTTCTGCCCTTTAAACGTTATTGAAAGAGGCACGATGCTCCATACCTTTGTCGCACTTGTGCAGGATAAGCCGGGCGTGTTGGCCCGTGTTGCCTCGCTCTTTCGCCGACTGAATCTTAATATTGTGTCGCTGACTGTTGGCGAGTCGGAGCGCGCTTATATCTCGCGGATGACCATCGTCTGTGAGGCTCCAGAGCATGCTGCCCATCGCATCAAAGCCTCGCTGTATAAGCTGGAGACGACGGTGGACGTGGATGAGGTGAACCGTGCCGAAGCGGTGGTGCGCGAGCTATGTCTGCTGAAAGTGGCGGCAGGGCCGTCCATGCCGCATGGCGCGCAGTCGCGCTCGCAGATCTTCGAGTTGGCGAATGTCTTTCGGGCGCGCGTGGTCGATCTTGCTCCGGAGTCGATCATGCTCGAGATGACCGGCTCGGCCTCGAAGATCGAGGGACTGGTGCAGGTGCTTACCGAGAGCGGCTACCAGATTCTCGAGACCTCCCGCACGGGGCGCATGGCGATGCGGCGCGGACACCATACCAGCCGCGTGGTCAAGGCGCTGGGGTTTAACGCAGGAGCGGGAGCCGCGCAGCGCATGCGTGGACCGGACTTCGAGGAGAAACCGTCCTCGGACGAGATTCTGCCCAATGAGTTTGACGATGTGCATGAGGAAGAGCGTGAGCTCTGAAGCAGCTAGAATCTTTGTAATCCACAAACGAACAAACGGATGAGGAGCTCCATGGCAAAGACGTATCACGACGCAGACGCAGACCTCTCACTTATCCAGGCGAAGAAGGTCGCCATTATCGGTTACGGGTCGCAGGGCCACGCGCACGCGTTGAACCTGAAGGACTCGGGCGTGGAGGTCCGGGTTGGACTGCGGCCGGAGTCCAAGAATGCAGAGCGCGCGCGCAACGCCGGGCTGGTGGTCGATACGGTCGCCGAGGTGAGCAAGTGGGCTGACGTTATCATGAACCTGACCCCCGACCAGACCGCCGCCAAGGTCTACGAAGCCGAGATTGCCCCGAATATGAAGCCGAACGTGACGTTGATGTTTGCGCATGGCTTCAACATTCGCTTCCGAACGATTACCCCTCCAGCGGGCGTGGATGTTTCGATGGCGGCACCCAAGGCTCCGGGGCATCGCGTACGCGAAGTGTTTACCGAAGGCGGAGGCGTTCCCGCGCTGGTCGCGGTAGAACAGGATGCGAGCGGAAAGGCCATGGCGCTGGCGCTTTCTTATGCCAAGGGGATCGGCTGCACACGCGCGGGTGTGCTTGAAACGACCTTTACCGAAGAGACCGAAACGGACCTCTTTGGCGAGCAAGCCGTGTTGTGCGGGGGGACTGCGGCCCTGGTCAAAGCGGGTTTTCAGACGCTGGTGGAGGCCGGCTATCAGCCGGAGCTGGCTTACTTTGAGTGCCTGCACGAGTTGAAGCTGATTGTCGACCTGATGTATCGCGGTGGCCTGGAGTACATGAACTACTCGATCTCCGATACCGCGGAGTGGGGTGGCTATCTTGCGCAATCGCGCATCGTGACCGACGAGACGAAGAAGAACATGAAGGCACTGCTAAGCGAGATCCAGGATGGCAGCTTCGCCAAGCGATTCATCGCGGAGAACGAGACGGGCCGGCATGAGTTTACGAGGTTTCGCCAGGCTGAGGCGGAAGACAAGATTGAAACTGTGGGCGCGACGTTGCGTGCCGGCATGCCGTTCCTGGATCCGGTGAAGGTGCAGGATGGCGCAGTCGTGAAGGCCTGACCATAGACTCCCGGCTCTGGATTTCCGAGGCGGATCTTCCCTGACGGCTACTGAACAAAACTGCTGCAGTTTGCGTAGGAGCATCATACAAGCCATGGCGACCTCGACTCCTTCCCTGACTGCCACGCCCGATGCCTATCTTGTGCCTTCCGCGCCGGCTGAGCCGACTCCCGTTGCGGAGATCGTCGAGGCGCTCCGTATGATTGGGCCTTTGCAGGGTTTGAGCGATGACGAGTATGCCTGGCTGGCGCGGCATGGCGCGGAGCGGGTCGGCGAGACGGGAGCACTGATCTTTCGCGAGGGTGAGCCCGCCTGCAACCTGAACTTTATCCTTCGCGGGGAGATTCATGTACGTCGCCGGCACTCCGGGCCGATGGCGTTCTTCATCGGGCGTACAGGCCAGATGACGGGGCTGCTGCCCTACTCACGCATGAAGGGTTATGGGGGCGATGGCTACACGACCGGGCCGGTATGGGTACTCGACATTCATCGCTCGCTCTTTCCGGAGATGCTCCAGGCGATTCCCTCAATAGGCCAGCGCTGCGTAAGCGTGATGCTGGATCGGGTGCGTGAGGTTACGCGCATCGAGCAGCAGGCGGAGAAGCTGACGGCTTTAGGCAAGCTCGCGGCCAATCTCTCCCACGAGCTGAACAATCCGGCCTCTGCCGCGCAGCGATCGGCTGCCTCACTCTTTGCGGAGTTGCGCGAATATGGGGACAAGAAGTACCAGCTAGGCGCGAGCTGCCGTTCCACAGAGACATGTGAGCAGCTGTATACCTGGGGAACTCGTACGCGGGCCGAGATGGCTGAGTACCCGTCGCAAGCTTCTGAGCAAAGGGATGAGCCACTTGCCGTTGCCGACCGTGAAGCCAAGATTCTTGTCTGGCTGCAACAGCATGGCGTATCCGAGGCCTGGAACATTGCGCCTGCGATTGCTGAAACTCGCTTTCCTTTGAACAAACTGGATGAGTTTGCAACGGAGTTTCCTGCTGAGGTGATTGGCCCGGCTATAGCTACCTTTGCGAGCTCGTTGCGTGTGGAGCGTATGGCGGAGACGATCGTCAACTCAACCGTGCGAATCTTCGATCTGATCTCGGCGATCAAGGACTACTCCTACATGGATCAGGCGCCGATTCAAGACGTGGATTTACCGCAGTCGATCACGACGACGCTGAGCATGTTCGGCTCGCGGCTCGCAGACATCCGGGTAGAGATGGAGTTTGACTCGGAGTTGCCGGAGATCAGCGCGTATGGCAGCGAGCTAAATCAGGTATGGACCGTGCTGATTGAGAATGCACTGGATGCAATGCCGGATGGAGGCACGCTGCGGCTAACGACAAAACTGCAGGGGCAGATGGCTACTGTGGAGATATGGAATACGGGCGAGGGCATTCCCGAAGAGCTGCAGACGCGGATTTTTGAACCGTTTTTTACAACGAAGGCGCCCGGAAAAGGTTTGGGATTAGGCCTGGACACCGCTCATCGGATCGTCTCCAAGCACTCGGGTTTTCTTCGAGTGGAGTGCAATGAGCGAGGAACCTGCTTTCAGGTACGTCTACCTTTGGACCAGGCACAGGCCTATTGATCGTCTGGTCCCCAGCTTTACAGCTACTTGGTTATTTCAACACCACGCCAGAACGCCATGTGGTGTTTGATATTGCGGGCGGCGGGCTTTGGATCGGGGTAGTACCAAGCGGCATCCGGATTTTCCTGTCCGTCCACAAAGACGGTGTAATAACGGGCTTGACCCTTCCAAGGGCAACTCGAGGAGGTAGAGCTGGGCCTCAGATAATTGCGGTTGACGGAATCTTCCGGAAAATACAAATTTCCCTCGACAGTCTCTGTCGTCTCGCTTTCGGCCAGGAGATGGCCGTTCCATGTTGCCTTCGCCATTTGCTAAAACCTGCTGTTTTCTTGACAGAGTACGGCTGTCAACCTTACTCCCGGGCTTCGAAGCCTGGATTGCACCAACGTATTTGTTGTAGCAGAAGGAAAGGAGAAAGGGAAGGGAGCGTTTCGACGGTCGTCTAACGAAGGTATCCACTGGGATGAGTAGGCAGAGTGAAGTGAAACGCTGCGCCTTCACCGGGCGGGCTGGTGACCCAGATGCGGCCTCCGTGCTGGGTAAGAATGCTTCGGCAGATTGCCAGACCGAGCCCCGTACCGCCCATCGCGCGTGAATCGGAAGCATCCACCTGTTGGAATCGCTCAAAGATTGAATCCAGCTTGTCGGCGGGAATGCCTCGGCCCTGATCTTTCACGTCGATCTGCGCTTCGTGCTCGTCCAGCTTGCACGCGGATAACGTGATTTCGCCTCCCGGAGGAGAGTACTTGATGGCATTCGAGATGAGGTTCGCAAGTGCCTGAAGGATGCGGTCAGGATCGGCAAAGATCTCAGCCCCATCGCTTTGGACGACGAAGCGCAGATGGGTCTTCATCGCTGCTGCTTGCTGCAGCCCGATCGCTCGTTCCATCAGAGCTTTGGCAGAGAACATGCTTGTGTGCAGCTCCGAGTTGCCGCTGCGAATACGCTCGATGTCCAGGATGTCATTGACGAGTCGGATGAGACGGTCGGTATTGCCGATGGCAATTTCGAGCATGTGCTGCATTTTTTCGGGCCGGCCGGCCAGTGCACCGCCGGTTACCAGGCCGAGAGCCGCCCGCAGCGAGGTGAGAGGGGTGCGCAGCTCGTGCGAGACGGTCGAAATGAACTCGTCTTTCATGCGATCCAGGGCGCTGCGCTCGGTCGTATCCGTGAAGGCGACGACTACGCCGATCGCCTCGCCATGTTGGTTGTTGTCGGCCGAGCTGATCTGAGGTCGTGCGACATATTCCACGGGAAAGCTGGTGCCGTCCTTGCGCCAGAAGACTTCGTTGGCGACCCGGACCGTGCTCAGGTCTCGAATGGAGCCGAGGATGGAACACTCGTCCATAGAGTTGGGCGTACCGTCGGGGCGTGTGTGATGGACCAGCTCGTGAAACCTTTGGCCCAGCAGCTCGTTCGGTTTATAGCCGAGCATCTGCGCTGCTGCCGGATTGATGACAGTGATTCGGCCGGCGAGATCGAGCCTGTAGATGCCGTCGCCGACCGATTCGAGGACGGACTCGGACTGGTGAATCAGTGCGCGCAGCTTCTCCTCCGCGCTCACCTGCTCGGAGATGTCCACGCCGAAGCCTAGAACGTAGGCGGCCTTCTCCGAAACCTGGATCAGCTTGTTACGGAAAGCGACTACACGCACATTGCCATCGCGATGGCAGAGGCGCAGTCTTCCCTGCGCTTCGCCGGTCTGGACCATTCCACGCAGATAGCGCGAAAAACCGGTGCGCTGTCCGTCCGGCATGAAGTTGCTGAGAGGCTGGCCGATCATCTCGTCGACAGTATGTCCCAGACACTCGGCGCCGTGGGTGTTGACGGAGAGGAGCATGCCTTTCAGATCGTGCGTACAGACCATGCCGAGCGAGCCCTCGACCAGCTGCCGATAGCGGGCCTCGCTTTGTTGCAGCGTCGATTCCGCCTCGCGCTGCAAGGTCACATCGATTCCAGTTGCGATGATGAAGGTGGTCTGGCCCTGTGCATCGACAAGTCCGGTGGCCGACCAGGCGATGCGGTGGAGCGTTCCATTGCGATGCCGCCAATGATGCTCATATGTTGCGGGAAGACGGCCGCTACGCAGCTTCTCAAACGTAGAAATGCACTCCAGGACATCCGCGGCCGGGATCAACTTGTCCCAAAGGTAGCCTCCGACCAGCTTGTCGGAGCTGTATCCGGAGACCTGCTCGCAGGCGCGATTGAGACGAACGATCCGGCCGGCGGTGTCAAAGACGGCAACCAGCGCGCCGACTGTGTCGAGCACCGTGGCCATGAAGTTGCGTTCGATGGTGAGTGCGGATTCGGCGCGCTGCCGGGCGCGTCCGTTCCGGTCCATCACTCGCATGCGAACGTTGAGTTCAAAGCGAGTGACCACCTGGCGGCTCAGCGTTTCAAGCGCACGCTTCTGCCGTACGTTCAAGGTGTGAGGGATCGCGTCCTGAACGAAGAGACAGCCCAGGGTGACGCCGTTCTGCGTGATCAAGGGAGCACCGGCGTAGAAGCGGTAGGCGCGACCGGAGATCAGAATGCCATCGGGGCGAAAGTCTTTGTGGTAGCGGGCGTCGGGAATCTCGTAGACGCTGTCGCCTCGAATGCAGGCCTCGCAGGGGGCGCGGCCTCTTGGCATGCGCGCCGGACCGGGTCCGAAGCGGGCGAGAAAATGGATGGCATCGGCGCCGATCAGCGAGAGACCCGCCATGGAGGTAACGCAGATCTCCGCGGCCAGCGCCGTGATCTCCTCCAACGCCGGATCGTCCGGCGCTTCCATCAGCTCGAAACGCTCAAGTGCGTCGAGGCGCAGCATCTCCTCTTTGGGAAAGGTTTGCAGCATTCAGGAGAATAGTAATCAAAACCGGCAGAGCAAACCCTACGACTTTGGGAGCACATCTGTCACGAAAGACGTAGGAGCTGTGCCAGGTTTTCCGACGGCTCTTCTGGATCGGAGGAAATCTGGTCGGCTTTAGGGCTTCGGCAGGGCGCAGCAATCCCCCGAGAAGGGTGGCTCGTCGGCGCTGGCATCCATGGCAACCTTCCAGCTTCCGTCGGGTAACTTTTTCCAGATCGTAATGTAACGGCCGGAGGTGACGATCGGTTTGCCCTTGTGGTCGGTAGCGTGGCCCTCGTAGCGTCCCCAGGTGAAGCCCATGTCGTTCGACGGCCCCATCTGCGCGCCTTGCGCGACCCAGCTAAGCTGGTAGATCTTGGGGTCCCAGTTGGCCGTTTGTGCAATCGCGCCCCGGCCCAGCACGGCGGGCTTTCCGTTGCTCAACGTAACTGCGTCGTCCGCAAACCAGCCGACGAAGGCTTTGCCTCCGCCCTCGGTCGTCTCCTGCGAGAACCGGCCTTCGAGCTCGAGCAACAAGATTACGCCCGGACTCAGGGTAGGCTGAACGACCGGACTGATCAGGACATAGCCGGTCGGGGCAGCAGGGTGTGCTCCTGAGATGACCGGTGCGGAGGCAGGCGCGGCCGTGCCCGGCACCACTCCCAAGGCGGGCTGCTGGCCGCGGCTCGCGACCGTACCCGCAGCCGCCAGCAACGTCAAAAGAATGAGACGGACCGAGCGCGTCATGGCTCGATGCTACGACACCCTGCCCGGCAAGTCATGGCTTGCTGAGCGGAGAGCTTCACGGCTGCTATGCTCACTCGAATGCCGAACGCTCGATTTGAACGCCTTCTGCTTGGCTTGGCTGCCGTCTTCTTCCTTGTGGGTGCCTTGCTTCCGCACTCCACACCCGAAGCGACGCATGCCCTCATCGCGGTGCGAGTGGTAGGCCTCGGCTTCTTTGCCGCCTTTGCGTTCTCCAGGCGGACACTCACCCCATGGATCTTCGTCGCGATGGTTGCCGGCGCCGAACTCGGCTTCGACGCGCCGGCGTTTGCCGTCAGCCTGCGCGTCTTCTCGGACATCTTTCTTCGCCTGATCAAGACGATCGTTGCGCCGCTCATCCTGGCAACGCTGATCACCGGGATTGCCGGACATGGCGATCTCAAGTCGGTGGGGCGCATGGGCGTCAAAAGCCTGGTGTATTTTGAGGTGCTCACGACGCTGGCTCTGGTCATCGGCCTGGTGGCGATCAATCTTTCAAAGGCCGGCGTCGGGCTCGCCATTCCGGTTGCCGCCGGCTCGGAGTCTCTGGCGCGCGTGGCTCCGATGCACTGGGATGACTTTCTGCTGCATGTCTTTCCCGAGAACCTGGCGAAGTCGATCGCCGAAGGGCAGATCCTGCAGGTGGCGGTGTTTGCGGTGTTCTTCGGCATCGCGTTGGCCACCTTGCCGGAGGCCAAACGTGCGCCCGTGATGCGGCTGTGCGAAAGCCTGAGCGAGGTAATGTTCAAGTTCACCAACGTCGTCATGTACTTCGCTCCCATTGGCGTAGGCGCGGCTATGGCCTTTACGGTGGGGCACATGGGACTCGGCGTCCTGGTCAATCTGGGTAAGCTGCTGCTGACGCTTTATGGAGCGCTCCTCGCGTTTGCGCTGCTGGTGATGCTACCCGTGGCGCTGCTGGCGGGCGTGCCGGTGCTCGGCTTTCTTCAAGCAGTAGCCGAGCCTGCGACGATCGCCTTTGCGACCGCGACAAGTGAAGCGGCACTGCCGCGTGCCATGGAATCGATGGAGGCCTTCGGTGTTCCGCGGCGGATTGTGGCCTTCGTGATACCGGCCGGCTACAGCTTCAATCTCGATGGCTCCACGCTGTATCTGGCGCTGGCGAGCGTCTTCGTCGCGCAGGCAGCGGGCATCTCCATGGGCTGGGGTGAGCAGCTTCTGATGATGGGCACGCTGATCCTGACCAGCAAAGGCGTAGCCGGCGTGCCGCGTGCAACGCTGGTTGTGCTGCTGGCTACCGCGGCAACATTTCACCTGCCCACCGAGCCGATCTTCGTCATTCTGGGGATAGACGCGCTGATGGACATGGCCCGCACCATGGTCAACGTGACGGGAAACTGCCTGGCGAGCGCCGTGGTGGCTCGCTGGGAGGGTCAGTTCCGCGTCGAGCAGCCCAGCACGATTGTGATGGACGCCCTGGTAGAGTAGGTGCGCTCCTTCAAACTTGCACCTGGGTTGTTCGTCTCGCACCAGCACGCGGGAGCGTAAACCCAAGTGCCTTGCCCCGCGTCCTATACTTGAACTTACTTTTACCTCGGCATGAGTCATTTTCTCGAATCCATCAACTCGCCAGCGGATGTCAAACGGTTGACAATTCCGCAGCTTACCGAGCTTGCGGCAGAGATCCGCCTGCGATTGATTCAAAGCGTAGCCAAGACCGGTGGACACATCGGGCCGAACCTCGGCGTGGTTGAGTTGACCATTGCCATGCACTATGTCTTCGATACACCAAGCGACAGCTTTGTCTTCGACGTGAGCCACCAGGCGTACGTGCATAAGCTGCTGACCGGACGCGAGCGCCAGTTCCACACCATTCGTCAGCCGGATGGCTTGAATGGCTTTATGCTGCGGACGGAAAGCGAACATGACAGCTACGGCGCGGGCCACGCCGGCACTGCCCTAAGCGCGGCCTTGGGCATGGCCGTGGCGCGCGATCTCTCAGGCGGCAAGGAACACATCGTGGCATTGGCCGGCGATGCTGCGTTCACCAACGGCATCTCGTTTGAAGCACTCAATAACGTTGCTGCGCAGACCAAGCGGCTGATCATTGTGCTGAACGATAACGAGTGGTCGATCGATAAAAACGTCGGTGCGATCGCGGAATACTTTCATAAAATTGCGACCAACGCGACCTACGTCAACCTTCACGATAAAGCGGTTGGACTGGTTGAGAAGTTCGGTGGCAAGGCGGCTCTGCATGTAGCGCGCAGAGCCGAAGAGGCTGCCAAGGGCCTGGTCGGGCGCGGCATGATCTTTGAAGAGTTTGGCCTCAGCTACTTCGGGCCGATCGACGGGCATAACCTGCCGCTGCTTATCGAGACCTTCAAGTTTCTGAAGGCGCAAAACAAGCCGGTGGTGCTGCACGCCATTACGCAGAAGGGCCGCGGTTTTCAGCCGGCGCTGGAAGGTCAAAAGAAGTTCCATGGCCTCGGTCCCTATCATCCGGAGACCGGCGAGACCAAGCCGAACGCGCAGAAGACCTACTCGGAGATCTTTGCCGAGACACTGGTCAAGCTTGCGGATGGCAATGACAAAGTCGTCGCGATCACTGCCGCCATGCCCAACGGCACCGCGCTCGATCTGTTTCGTCCGCACCATCCCACGCGCTACTTCGATGTCGGCATTGCCGAGGAGCACGCCGTCATCTTCGCCGCGGGCATGGCGACCAAAGGCTATAAGCCGTTTTGCGCCATCTACTCAACCTTTCTGCAGCGCGCCTACGATCAGATTGTGCACGATGTCTGCCTGCAAAACCTGCCCGTGGTCTTCTGCATGGATCGCGGCGGCCTCTCCGGCGACGATGGCCCAACGCATCACGGCCTGTTCGACATCAGCTATCTGCGCAACGTGCCGAACCTGGTGCACATGGTGCCGCGCGATGAAGATCACCTGGCAGACATGCTGTATACGGCCATGCTGCATCCTGGGCCCTGCGCTATCCGTTATCCGCGTGGCACCGGCCCGGCGACACCCGTCAAGCCGCAGCCGCAAGCGCTTGAAATTGGCCGTGCGGAGGTTCTGCGTGAAGGCTTCGACGTGGCCATCTTCGCGCTTGGCGCCATGCTTGAAGAGGGCGAGCGTTTGGCGGAGATGCTGGAGGCGCAGGGCTTGAGTGCCGCCTTGATCGATCCGCAGTTCGCCAAGCCGATCGATGCGGAGTGCGTGAGCCGCTATGCCCGACGTTGCGGCATCCTGTTTACGCTTGAAGATCATGTGCTGGCAGGAGGCTTCGGCTCGGCGCTGCTCGAGTGCCTCAGCGACCTCGACTTGCCAACGCCGGTTGTGCGGATCGGCTGGCCAGACGCCTTCATCGAGCATGGACGTGTAGACGCTCTGCGTCTTCGTTACGGACTGACGGCGGAAGCGGCGTTGGCCAAGGCTGAAGCTCATCTTCGTGTTTTGCAGCAGGAACACCAGCACCGCAGCATGGCAGCCCGGTAAGTTACACCGACCCGCTCAACGCCGTCTGCGTTGGGTTAGATTGCAACGCCGATGCGCGGCAGCATCTTTGGAATCAACTCCGCGGTGCGTCTCTGCCGATACTTGAAGATGCTGCGCATCTGCCGTTTCACCACAAGTCGATCGGCAATCTCACCGAGCATGCCCATGCGCATCTCGTACTGCACCTCGTCGTGGACCACGGTGCCGGCGGTTGCTACTCCATTGTCGGTGGCACGGGTTTCAGCCTGGACACGATGACAGTGATGCCAAAAGGCAAACGGCCCACGTAGCTGTGTGTCGCAAAAGTGGTCGTTCCACTGGAACTGATCGATCTCTGCGTCCCATCGAATACGGATCGGGGAGAGTGGAAACGGGCGGAAGCTCAGCGTCATTCGCGTTCCTTCTCCGGCAGCGATCCCAAACAGGCGGACAGCGGGACTGGACCCGATCGGCCGAGGCGGCGGAGCGACAAACGTCGCCTCCTCAATCCGGGCCTTCTGCCAACTCGGCATTAGACGCGGCAGATTTTCGGGACTGGAGAAGAAGGCGAACACCACATCCACGGGATAGGGAAGCCATTGCTCTGCGGTAAATCTGTGGCGCATACAATTCCTCGGATCGCCGTAATACAAGTCATGCCATTCTAAGGCGTGTAAAGAAGCACTGAGACGTGACGATACGCTTCCAGCATCTGGAAGGTAGAGAACGATTGGCTTAGAAACTCGGGAGCAATCCACTTTGCTTGTGGAAGAGACGGTTGCAGCATTCCTTACTCTGGATGCCTAATCAAACCTGCAAAGACGAAGGGACGACCCTGGTTTGGGTCATCCCCTTCTTGAACCCAAGCCTAGTTCGGCATTAGAACAGTATCGATCACATGGATGATTCCGTTCGACTGATACACGTCTGCGGTAACGATATTGGCCGTTCCGCCCTTCGCGTCTGTGATCAGAATGGTGCCTGGAGTCGGCATCGTGAAGGTAAGCTGCTCGCCCTGGACCGTCTTCAGCGTTGCGGTTCCATGGCCCTTCTTGATATCGGAAGCCAGCTTTTTTGAATCGATCTTGCCGGGAACGACGTGGTAGGTCAGGATCTTGACCAAGGTGTCTTTATTCTCCGGCTTGACCAGCGTGTCCACCGTGCCTGCAGGCAGCTTATCGAAGGCATCGTTGGTTGGGGCGAAGACCGTAAACGGTCCCTTGGAGCTGAGCGTATCCACCAAACCCGCAGCCTTGACCGCGCTCACCAGAGTTGTATTGATCGGCGAATTCATCGCATTCTCAACGATGTTTTTGGTGGGATACATGGCCGCACCACCTACCGTCGGGTCCGTCTGAGCGGAACCGGTCAACGAGGTAAGGGCAAGCACGGCGGCGGCAGTCGAAGCGAACAAGATCTTACGTAGATTCATTAGAAAATCGTCCTTTTGGTCCATCTGAATTCAACTCACCCAATCTGGGCGCTTCGTGGATACGTCGAGAGGCCAAGAGTGGATTGCCGCGAGGTCCAGGCGGCTCTCTGCAAAGCCGCCGTCCTTTGTTTTGACATTGACTCCACGTGCGTGTCAACTGAAGTCCAACGGCTCATGAGCGAACCCGTCCTTCAGGATCATCCCAAAAGAATCGGGGCAGAAACCGTCCATGACCGGGGCCTGCTGATGATCGGCCTCTTCAAGCTCAGCAAGAGCCTATTCTTCTTCTGTATCGGGATCGGCGCCTTGCATCTTCTCCATCGGGACCTGGGAGACGAGGCCCTGCGTCTGGCCACGGCTCTGCGCTTCGATCCCGAAGGCCGCTTCGTTGGATTGATCATGGAGAAGGTGAATGCGATCGATGCACGCAACCTGCGTGAGATCGGGTTTGCCACCTTCGCCTACTCGGCGCTCGCACTTACGGAAGGCATCGGGCTCATGCGCGAGAAGGTCTGGGCGGAGTACCTGACGCTCACGCTTACCGTGCTCTTCCTGCCCTGGGAGCTCTACGAGAGCGTACGGCACTTCACCGTGTTGCACGTCAGTCTGCTGACGATCAATCTTCTCGTTCTGGCGTATCTGCTTTGGCTGCTGGACCGCAAGAAGAAGGCCGGCCTGCAGGCGTCTCCTGTGGCTGAGCGTTAGAGCCAAGGAGCCAGGACGCCAGACTCGCCATTTTCGCTTTTCCTTCGCTAACAGAGCCTTGCACCTCCGGCAAGAGGGGATCACGGCTCGGCATCCTCTCCGTCAACACCTTCTATGGGGTCTCAAGACGAATTCCCACCTATAGGTGGGTTTTTCCACACGTCTCCCACGAAAGATGTACGTCCGCAGCAAGTTTTACCTTTACACCCGGCATCTGCCACGAGACGATGTGGACGGAAGTGGTTGAAAGTGGACCAAAAGGGAGGTGTACTGCTCCACTTACCCTACTTTAGACGCTGATGCACCTTCCATGGAGCACCTGAATTTGGTTGCACGGTAAAAAATCTTATGTTTCGCGGAAGTCACTCAACTCGGATGGACGAAAAGGGCCGGCTGAAGCTCTCGACCGAGTACAAGGCAGTTGTCGACCGCGAGTTTGGCAACGAGTTTTACATCACCAGCACGGACGGCAAGCGGGCTCAGCTCTACCCGTTGAAGGAATGGATCAAGAAGGAAGAGCAGTTGAACAAGATTCCAGCTTCGAATCCGATCCGGCAGCGGTTTCTGGATGTCACCAGCCGTTTCGGACAGACGGTAGAGATGGACGCGCAAGGCCGGTTGCTTTTGCCGCAGATTCTGCGGGAAGAGGCGAAGATGACCGGTGAGGTCACGATTGTGGCGAAGACGACGATTCTCGAGGTGGTCAACACCAGCGAGTTCCGTGAAGAAGCAAGGCCGATGACGAAGGAAGAGATGGCGGCAGCGGCAGAGTTGGGACTTTAGGGTTACGAGTTTCAGGCCCTCAGGGGCCAGAGCATGAGGCGGAGGAGCAATGCAGGAACCGCGACATGTTCCCGTTCTTTTAGAAGAAGCAATGAATTTTCTCAAGGTGCGTCCGGGCGGCGTGTATGCCGACGCAACGCTGGGGCTTGGAGGGCATTCAGAGGCCATCCTGCGGCGGCTGGGCGGGGCAGGGAAGCTGATCTGCTTCGACCGCGACCCGCAGGCGATGGCGCAGGCACAGCAGCGGTTGGAGGCAGTCCGAGCAGAGCTGGGGGCGGAGATGCCGGAGGTGGTTTACCAGGCGGATGCTTTTTCCTCCGCGGGCAAGCTACTGGAGCCGGCCTCGCTGGATGGGCTGCTTGCCGACTTTGGCGTCAGCAGCCTGCAGCTGGATGAGGCGCACCGAGGATTTAGTTTTCGGACCGATGGACCGCTCGATATGCGCATGGACACGCGCAGCGGAATCACGGCCGAGCAAGTGGTAAATCAGGAGGACGAGAACCAACTCGCCGACCTGATTTACGAATTCGGAGAGGAAAGGAGGTCGCGGAGAATCGCCAGAGCCATTGTGCGGGCCCGGCCGATAGCCACAACAGCGGAGTTAGCTCGAGTGATATCGGCCGCGGCCCCATCAATGAAAGGCGACAAGATTCATCCCGCTACCAGGACCTTTCAGGCGATCCGGATTCGAGTGAATGATGAGTTGGGCGAGATAGGATCGCTGCTGGAAAGCGCGGGATCTTTGCTCAAGGTGGGAGGCAGGCTGGTGATGATCAGCTTCCACTCGCTGGAAGACCGGCTGGTGAAGGATGCGTTCAAGGCGGCCAGGGAAGCCAGACAGTTTGAGGTTCTGACCAAGAAGCCGGTGATCGCCGAGGAGCAGGAGATGCTTCGCAATCCGCGATCGCGCAGTGCGAAGTTGAGGGCAGCGGAGAAGCTTGCTCCCACGGTGAAGGTCAAAGAGTTCGGTAGACGTTTTGGGAGATGAAGCAATGGCAGCAATGACAATGAACGTGATGACCGGAACGCGCAGCCGCTCTGAAGTGGTGGCGGATCGCAACCGCGAGCTCTTCGAGGCGCAGCGCCGCACCCGTCGCGGGCCGACGCCGGAGGTCTTCTTCACCAAGCACATCGATAACAGCCGTATTGTGAAGGCGGACGACCCGGAGCGCAAGCGCGAGATGCGCATGTTCTCGGCGGCGATGAGCGTGTTGTTTCTGCTCGGCATGATCTATGTGTGGCAGCACTTCTCGGCGATCGAGGTGGGCTACAAGATTGAGGCGCAGAAGCGCCAGGTGGAGGAGCTGCATGAGCAGAATCGGCAGCTGCGGTTGAGTGAAGCGCAGTTGACCGAGCCGGGTCGCATCGATCGTATGGCGCACCAGCTTGGCCTCGATACTCCGGAGCCGGGGCAGGTGATTCGCAACGATGCTGTGACGGGCGGGCCGGTGGTAGCGGAGATGGCAGCACCGAACGCGCCCGGCAATTAGCCAGGCGAGGTTAGCGAGAATCGAGAACAAGCGCAGACCCCTGCGGGATGACAACCAAAAAAGAGAGAACGATGAAGCCAGTACAAGCGCCCAGACAGCAACTGACCGCTCCCATTAAACGGAAGCGGTTTACCTTTGTGGCGCTGTTCTTCGGCGTGTGGACGCTGGCCATTGCGGGCAGGCTGGTGTGGCTGCAGGTGGTGAAGCATGGCGAGTGGGTCACCCGCGCGTCCAAGCAGCAGACCACGGCGTTTGAGGTCGCACCGCGGCGCGGCGTGCTCTACGACCGCAACCTGAAGGAGCTTGCGGTTACGGTGCAGGTGGACTCGATCTACGCCGTACCGAGTGAGCTGGGCGAGAATCGCGGCAGCGCGGCGGCGATTCTTGCGCGTGTGGTGCATAAAGACCCGACCGACAACTTTACCTCCGAGCACCAGATGCTGGCGCGCTTCAACGCGTCGCATGGCTTTGCGTGGGTGGCGCGCCGCGTGGATGCTGCGACGGCGGACCGGATTCGCGAGCTGAACCTGAAGGGCGTGTACTTCCAGAAGGAGTTCAAGCGCTTTTACCCGAACAACCAACTGGCCGCGCATGTGCTGGGCTATGTGGGCACGGACGACTCCGGGCTTGGCGGACTGGAGTTGCAGTTCGACGAAGACATGCACGGAACTCCCGGGCATATGTTGACGGCGGTGGACGCCAAGCGTCACGCGCTGGGCAGCCAAATGGACCAGCCGCAGCCGGGTGAGAACCTGGTGCTGAGCATCGACGCCAACATCCAGTACATGGCGGAGCAGGCGCTCGACGCGCAGGTGGCCAAGGTGAAGGCGGCCCACGGCACGATTGTGGTGCAGGATCCGCACACGGGGCAGATCCTGGCGCTGGCGGTCTCGCCGCGCTTCAACCCGAACGACCAAAAGCACATGGACGCGAGCGTGCTGCAGAACCTGGCGGTGAGCGATGTCTACGAGCCGGGCTCGACCTTCAAGCTGGCGACCTATGCCTCGGCGCTCGATGGAGCGGGCGTGGAGCCGACCGACATTGTCGATTGCCAAGGCGGCGCGATGACCATGTATGGCCGCACGCTGCACGACGACAAGGGCGACCACTTTGGGCGCGTGACGGTGCAATATGCGCTCGAGCACTCGAGCGACGTGGGCGCGGCCAAGATGGCGTTGAAGCTGGGCAGCGATCACTTCTACAACTATCTGAAGAGCTTTGGCTTTGGCGAGCGGTCCGGCATCGAGTTGCCGAGCGAGACACGCGGGCTTTTGCGCGCACCGAAGAAGTGGGGCTCGACGAGTATTTTGTCGATCGCGATCGGCCAGGAGGTTGCGGTGACCCCGGTGCAACTGGCGACGATGGTCTCGACGATTGCCAACGGCGGCGTGTACATGCCTCCGCATATTCTGTTGCAGTCCACCGATGAGCTGAAGGGCGATCCGCGGTTGAAGCCGGCGGCGTTCCATCCGGCGAACCAGCTTCCTGCGAACCTTCCGGATGGGGCGCACCGGGTGATCAAGGAGCTGACCTCGGCGAAGATGCGCGAGATGATGCGAGGCATTGTGCTCGAGGGCACGGGCAGGGCGGCGCAGCTAAACGGCTACAGCGCCGGTGGCAAGACTGGGACCGCGCAGAAGATCGACCCGGCGACGCATACGTATAGCCACTCGAAGCTGGTGGCGAGCTTTGCGGGGATGGCTCCCGTGTCGAACCCGGCAATCTCGATTGCGGTGGTGATCGATACGCCGCAGGGCAGCGAGGCGCAGAAGTATGGTGCGTACGTGAGTGCTCCGGTGTTCGCGATCGTTGCGCAGGAGGTGCTCGAGTACCTGGGTGTGCCGCACGACCAGCCGCTGAAGACGAAGAAGGAGCTACTGGCCGCGGCGGAGACGCACGACGTCTTCGACACGCCGGCGGAGGTAAGCGGCGCGGACCTGAACGCGATGTTTGCGCAGATCAACGATCTTCCCGCGAACGATCCGCTGCGTGTGGCGAGCACTGCTTCCGCGGCTCCGATGCAGTCCGCGCC
>CALMVK010000030.1:51135-52754 GCA_937873145.1 uncultured Granulicella sp.
ACGATCCGCTGCGTGTGGCGAGCACTGCTTCCGCGGCTCCGATGCAGTCCGCGCCGGCGGCGGCTTTGGTGGCTGCTGCGGTTCCCGAGAAGCAGATGGTTGCGGAAAAGCAGATGGTTCCCGAGAAGCTTTCGGATCGCGTGCTGGCAGCGTTTCACGCGCACGGGGATACGACGTCCTTGATGCCGGACGCCGATGAACGGGTCGCGATGGCGGCGCCGAAGATTGCGCCGGTGGAGCAGACGCGCAGCAACGGCGGCGTGGTGGTGGATACGGGGCAGCGGGTAGCGGTGCCGTCGTTTGAGGGCTCCGCGTTGCGCGGGGTGGTGGAGCGGGCCAGCGCGGCTGGGTTGCGGGTGGAGCCGATCGGCAGCGGGCTGGCGCGGGAACAGGCTCCGGCGGCCGGGACGATGGTTCCTCCGGGGACTGAGGTTGTGGTGCGGTTTGCGCGGTGACGGTGTGTGGGGTATCCCCCCTGGTAGATTCTTGTAAAGTATTCAAAGTAAATGAGATAGGCGGGTTGTTCAAGGTAAAGTCGTGCAAGCAAAGGACTTAGAGACAAAGTCGTGCAAGGAAAGGACTTAGAGCAGATTTGCTGATGTCTGGAGACAAACGAGGGCAAATGCAGCCGCAGATTCCCTTCGGGAATGACAACAAAAATGAAAGCTGCCTCATACCAAAATCGAAGTTGATTTAGCGTGGGCTTTTTGCGGGTCCTTGGCGGAAAGCAAATACGGAGATTCTGGCTTCGCCAGAATGACGACAGTTTGGGTTTGCCTGCCCTCTACTTCTATTATCGCCTATCGATGGGAGGGTTTGTGCCAGCTTTATGTGGTTTGGAATGAGGGAGCTAGAGGGTTTTGGGGCTTGACAGGAACGAGAGCCGGTAGACTGAGGCTATGCGGACTGAAGAGGCGTTGCGTGGGGTGGAGACGCTGGAGTGCGCAGGGCCGGCGGTGGAGGTGACGGGGGTGCAGTACGACTCGCGGCGGGTGCGGCCGGGAGATGTGTTTGTGGCGATGCGGGGTGAGTCGACGGACGGAAACCGGTTTATCGCCGGGGCGTTGGAGCGTGGGGCCGCGGCGGTGGTGACGGATGCGCGCGAGGCCTGGGGTGCGCGGGCTGCCTGGGGTGCTCGGCCAGGGTGGGATGCTCGAGCGACCGAGGTGCCGTTTTTTCTGGTGGAGAAGGGAAGGCGTGCGCTGGCGGGGATTGCGGCCAATCTTCTGGATCATCCGGAGCGCAAGCTGAAGGTCAGTGCGGTGACTGGGACGAACGGCAAGACGACGACGGCGTGGCTGCTCGAACAGATGCTGCAGAGCGTGGGGCGCAGATGTGTGCTGGTCGGCACGATCGAGACGCATGTGGGTGGGGAGGTAAGGACGAGCGAGCATACGACTCCGGAGGCGAGCGATCTGCTGCAGGTGTTTGCGGATGGGGTGGCCGCGGGGTGCACGGAAGCGGTGATGGAGATGAGCTCGCATGCGCTGGACCAGGAGCGGGTGTGGGGTGTGCCGGTGGATGTGGGGATCTTTACCAATCTGACGCAGGATCATCTGGATTATCACCAGACGATGGAGGCGTACGCGGCGGCGAAGGCGAAGCTGTTTCGGGGGTGG
>CALMVK010000031.1 GCA_937873145.1 uncultured Granulicella sp.
GCTGGGCCATCGCCGGACTGCACCCAATCGCAATGATCTGGGGTGCGTGGGCGGCACATCGGGCGAATCAGTAAGGTTGTTGCATGCGCGTGCTGAGAGTCTAGCCAAGCACGTTCAGGCAAGAGCAAGCTTGAATCTGTAACTCTTTTTGCCCGGCCAGCATAAAGTTCGTTGTGGTACGTCTGAATGGTGCGTGACCGTGCTCTTAAGAGAGATGGTGGCGTCTTCCTTGCCTGCTGCGCTCCCCTGTTCCTTACTGCGGGGCAGCCGGGCTCTTTGGCAGGACATGCAATGCTTTTCCAACCTCATGCGCCGAAAGATGCAGCGCGTGCCGGGTCGTCCGATAGCTTTCCTGTACAGCATTGCCGGTCGAGTTGCCCGCGGCGACGACGGCATCGCGGGTGTCAGCCTTCGAAGTGGAAAGCGCGCCCAGGGTTGAGCTGCCGGCCACGGAGATGGCCGAAGCAGTCTCCTCACCACCTCCGGCAATTGCTTGTTCCGTAACGCTGCTTTTTGCAATAACGCCTTGTGCCGGATGGTGTCCAGGATGAAACCACGCGATGTCGGTTGCCGGGAGCGCATTCAGTCTGGCCACCGGGACCGAGGGAAAGTTTGAAGTAGACATCTTTGCCAGTAACGGCCAGGCACCGGACGAGATGAACGCAGAGTTGTTCATGGGCTTTCCGGGCTCGCCCAGGTTGATCAGGTGTCCCCGGGTGAGGGCAACCATCGCTTCACACCGATCCGCACCGCAGCCTCGTCGGCAAAGCTCTCCGTTCAGATAAGAGGCGTGCTTTCCCGGTGAGATCCACACCGTGGCGCCATGCTCGACCGCGCCAAGGGTGGACGCCCTTGCGATCTGGCTGACATCGCAGATGGTATTTTCATGAGCCGCCGCATACCAGTAGATGGCCTTCCAGGTTGCCGAGGCCAGATGCGTGTCAGAGGCTCGGACCAGCACGGCGACGTGTTCGGTATCCAAAGGATGACCATGTTCTCCGCAATCCTTTCGCCATAGATGGTAGTAGTGGATCTCGGCGATCATGGCCTGGTCTCCAGCTTCCTTCGCGGGAAAGACCTGGCCATAGATGGTTCCGTTGTCGGCCACGATTTTGGGCGTGATCATACCGGTCTTGAACTCAGCCGGATTGGTCGAGCAATCGTGTGCTCCGACCATAAACGTTGGCTCGAACTGTTCAAGTAGTTGCTGCTCCAACGCGTCGCCTAGCCCATCATGATCGCTGTCCAAAGCAAATCCCGGTTCAGCAAACGTCTTCTGCTGCGCCATGAGCGGCGCCATACAAGCAAACAAGCCTAAAACGGCATATCGGAGAACCAGAGTGTGGCCAGGAAACGTAGGCATAGGCGCGAAGACTCCCTTGCTCACTGTATCTGGAAGCACACGCCGCGTGGAGAAGGAGAGAGCGCAGTCCAACCAGCAACGAGAAGAGAGAGACGCGAACCTACGCGGCTCGTACCTCAGTGTTCTAACTGGCTCGTGCTGGGTTGTTCCCCAAGCTTGGTCTGCAACGC
>CALMVK010000032.1 GCA_937873145.1 uncultured Granulicella sp.
CATGGGACAGAGCAGTGTATGTCCAGGGCTCCCTCCTGACTGTGCACAGGAAGCACACCCTTCCAACAGATCACGGGACCATGAATCGCGAATCTTTGTGTTTAGTAAATATTTACAGAAAATAGAGTTGACATCTTCTCAGTCCAGGAAGATTATTCATTTCATTCAGAAGTGACAGTTCCTTGCAGAGTATGTTCCGCTTGTGCAAGATTGATCGAGTGGCACTCTCCGTCCGTGTTCTGTTCACTTTGCCCGGCTCTGCTTGAGCCGCAAACGATGGAGTGTTTGTAACCGCAAGCTGAAGAGAGTGCGCATGTGCCGAGCATGTTTTGCGATCTTGAGTTCTTACTCTGAGTATTTGTTTGACCGCCTTCCAAGAAGGCGTGCATTCAAACGGTTGTATCTTACGAGCCTATTTACCAGACGTTCTTTGGTTTCCGCCTTTGCATGCGTCTTATTTTTTGCGAGCACAGCACCTCTCGCAAAATCGCAAGGCGTTTTGAGCGCTTTCGAGCAGCAGGCCTTGCTCGCCTTCAATCCGAGTGCCAAGGTTCTCAACTCGATCACTCTGACAGGAAATGTGGTTTGGACATCGGGCTCTCTCAAGGAGAAGGGTACGGTTGTGCTCAAAGCCTCGGCCGATGGATCGACGTCCGAGACCTGGACTTTACCAACGCAGTCCTACAGCCAAACGACTGCCGCGCTTCAGGTGGGTAGGAACTGCAGCCTGACGGACCACGCAGGCGCTGTCCATGTAGATGCAAGCCCGAACTGCCTCCGTGCCGTTCCATGGTTTGCACCCTGGATGGGGGTAAGTCTGATTTCCGGTACGAGCGTGCTTGGATCCGACACAAGCCTGGCTGCCGATCTTACAAGTGGAACCCGGAAGCTGAACTTCCAGACAAGCTTTTCTATTGCCAGCTCTGCGCCTGCAGCATCTACGAATGAGCTGACTCAACTCGAGACCCGAACGGCTGTGACGGTGTCCTACGACCTGCTCACTGCGATGCCATCAGCGTTGAGCTTTGTTCAGGTTCTCGACAGCGATCCAGGGCACGTCCTCCCGTACCAGATTGTCTTCAGCGATTTCCGTATCGAAGGCGGATACATCGTCCCCCATCGTATCCAGCGCTACATTCAGCGCACCCTTCAAGCCGACATCACGATCACGAGCGCCACAGCAGAGTAAAAGAGGCCCCCTGATGAGAAAGCTATTTTTGGCGGCTCTAGCCACCGTGCTAACCTGCGTCTCCGTAGCCGCCCAGAACGTCGGGACCGGAGCATACCCCTTCGCGTCTTTCGACAATCGCGGATTCGACTCGGTCAACCTCGGCAATTTGAACACCCGCTTTACCATTCCGATCGTGAGTAAGGCTGGCAGGGGATTAGGGTTCAACTATGCACTCCAATACGAAGGCCTTGTCTGGACTCCGGTGTCGAACGGTTCAAGTTCAACTTGGGTGCCTGCTTCCGGGTGGGGATTCACGGGAGTGCTGAATGGAACGGCCTTTACTGGATATCTAACTCACAATACCTTTGCACAAACATGCGGCGCATCGGGCGTTCAATATGTAAACAACACCTATATTTACTACGATGGTTACGGAGCGGTTCATCCCTTTGCAAACTATGTTTATACGACTGCCTGCTCTGA
>CALMVK010000033.1 GCA_937873145.1 uncultured Granulicella sp.
GGTCGACATGGCTTGCGGGCTCCTGCTTATGAGGGGGATCGGCGGGACGAAGGTCAGACCTGTTCTGGAGAAGCGTGCGCCGGTGGGTTTGAGGATAGACGTTGGAGGGATGAGGGTGTCAAGCGGAGGATTGGGCAGGTCTGGGGGCGAGGAGCGAGGCGAAGGTGGTGAGGGCGAGCACGGTGAAGATGACGGCGAGTGAGGCGAGTGGACCGACGACGTAGAACTTTGCGGCGAGCATCTTAAAGCCGGCGAAGGCCAGGATGACGGCCAGGCCGAGATGCAGGTAGCGCAGCTTGCGAAGCATCTGGGCGAGGAGGAAGAAGAGCGAGCGAAGGCCCATGACGGCGAGGATGTTCGAGGTGTAGGCGAGGAAGGGCTCGCGGGTGATGGAGAGGACGGCGGGGATGGAGTCGAGGGCGAAGATGATGTCGGCGGTCTCGATGGCGATGAGCGAGAGGGAGAGCATGGTGAGCATGCGGGTGCCGTTTTCCGTGGTGAAGAAGACGTCGGAGCGGAGGCTGACGGGGTGGATGCGGGCGATCCAGCGGGTCCAGCGGGGGGGCTTGGAGGCCTGGCCGGCGGGGTCGCCGTGCTCGCCGGGGACGAGCAGGCGGGCGGCGGCGGCGAGCAGGACGAGGGCGAAGAAGTAGCTGATCCAGTTGAAGCGCTCGAGCAGGGTGAGGCCGGCGGCGATGAAGAAGCCGCGTAGGAGGATGGCCCCGGCGACGCCGAAGAAGAGGACGCGGGGCTGGAAGGTGGCGGGGATCTTGAAGACGCGGAAGAGCAGCAGGAAGACGAAGAGGTTGTCGATCGAGAGGGATTCTTCGATGGCGTAGCCGGCGAGGAACTGAGTGGAGGCCTGGGTGCCCTGGCTGCGGTGAATGTAGGCGGCGAAGAGCAGCGCGGCGGCGACCCACATGACGGTGGCGGCGATGGCGTTGCGGTGCTGGCGGCGGGCGCGGGCTTCACCGGTGAGTTTCGAGAGGCCGAGGCGCGAGTAGAGGAGCTCGGCGGCGAGCAGGACGAGCAGCGCGAGGTGGAAGAGGATCCAGTGGCTGGCCGGCTGGGAGGTCATCTGTGTGATGGTAACTGGCGAGGCGGAGGGAGGGTACGTTTTGGCGGGTGACAGGGTTGCGTCGTGCAGTTAAGATAACGCTAATCGAAGATAAGACACGCTAGGAGAACAAGATGAAGCTTGTATGGATTGGTCTGGTTGCGATGCTGTGTGGCGTGGCGGGGGCGCAGGCTCCGGCGGGGGCACCTGCGGGGGCGAACGGGATTTGCAAGGATGGGACGTACTCGACGGCGGCGAGCAAGAGCGGCGCGTGCCAGGGACATAAGGGCGTGCAGACGTGGTATGCGGCTGCGGTGAAGGCGCCTGGGACGGCGGGTGCGGCTGCGGCTGCGGCACCGGCTTCGGCACCGGCTTCGGGGAAGGCTCCCGGGACGGCGGGTGCTGCGGTTGCGAGTGCGGCTCCGGCTCCGTCGGGGAAGACGTCTGCGGCCAAGGGCGGACCGGCGGCTGCGGCAGCGGGGAGGACGGCGGCTGCGGGCGGCGGGCCGGGGCTGGTGTGGGTGAACAACGAAAGCAAGGTGTATCACTGCTATGGGACGACCTTCTACGGCAAGACCAAGGCAGGCAGTTACATGAGTGAAGCGGATGCGAAGGCGAAGGGCGCGCACGGGGAGCGGGGGCAGGCGTGCTCTAAGTAGAACGTGCGAGCAGGGAGGAGCGGCTTGCCTTGCCGGAACGCGCAGGACGATTGCGCTTTTTGGGGTTAGGAGGTTCGCTCCTCATGCTGTGGTTCTGACTTATCATCGTGCGCAGTGGGAACGCGAGATCTCTTATGTGGGGTAGCTACCATGGATGTTCTTCGGAGTATTTATAAAGGCAATTTGGAGCTTGCGGGTGGAGCTTTCCATTTGAAAGGAATCGTCTCCGGAGATCTCAGGGTTGGAGACGGGGCGTGCGTCGATCTTCAGGGGATCGTGAAGGGAGACGTCTTTGTGCTTGAGGGAGCCAGGCTTTTTATGCGTGGCCTTGTGGGTGGGAAGGTTACTAACTCCGGGGGTGCTCTTTGTGTCACTGGGTTAGTGAAGGGGCCTGTCCTGGGATCGCAAACGGCTTGTTCTTCCGCGGAGGAGTTCTTGTCGATTCCGGTTTAGTCGGATAGAAAGCTTGCTTGATTTTGCGAGAACGGACCCAAATCGAAGGAAGCTGTGATCCGTTTGATAGCAGCGCTGAAATCTTGACTAACGCCGTGCTTCCAGGACGGCGACGCGCTCACTAAGCTGGCTAATCACCCGGACAGTCGTTAGTTCGCTTTGTGCTTTGAACTCGCCCAGGGCGGACATAAGAGCTCTGAACTGAGCATCGGTTTTTTGGTCCAGAGCTTTGAATTGAGCGTCGACTTTTTTGTCCTGAGCGTCGAATCGCTGGTCGATCTGCTTCTGCAGGCTGGTCTCGACGTGGATGAGCTGGCTTTGAAGATTGGTTACAAGCGTTTTAAGTTCACGCACATCTGGCGCAACGAGGTCCTGAATGACTTTCTGGACGGTTTGGGCGATGTTCTCGGACATTCAATTGCTCTCTCGAAATCATAACGCAAGGAAGTTGGATTTTGGTGAGAAGGACGTAGGTTATGTGGCTTTGAGCTCGGGCGTCCGGCGGCTGGGGTGGACGTACCAGGAGACGAGGATGCCGATCAGGTAAAGGCCGAGCATGGGGCTGGCGAACATGCACATGCTGAAGGGGTCCTGCAGGGGGCAGATGACGGAGGAGACCAGGAAGATGGCGAGGATGGCATAGCGCCACTGCTTGAGAAAGAACTTGTGGTCGGTGAGCCCGAAGAGGGAGAGAAAAAACATGAGGACGGGCAGCTCAAAGCAGATGCCGAGACCAAGGATGACGGCGAGGAAGAAGCCGGTGTAGTCCTCGATGGTGATCATGTGGGAGAAGTTTTTGCCGATGTCCTGGATGAGGAAGACCATGGCTCCGGGAAGGACGTAGCGATAGCCGAACCAGGCTCCGGCGAGGAAGAGGCCTACGGTGGCGGCCATGAAGGGGACGACGTAGCGCTTCTCGTGCGCGTACATGCCGGGGGAGATGAAGAGCCAGAGCTGGTAGAGGATGAAGGGGCTGGCGAAGATGGCGCCGAAGACGAAGGCGGTTTTGATGACCAGGTTGAGAGCGTCGGTGGGGTGGGTCATGGTCATCTTGAGGCCGATGTCGAGCAAAGGCCGTTGGATGAAGTTGAGCAGTTGGTTATGGAACCAGTAGGCGACGGCCATGCCGAGGACGAGATAGATGGTGGCGCTGATGAGGCGTTTGCGGAGCTCGTCGAGATGCTCCATGAGGGTCATGCCGGGGAGGTCGACGCGGTCGGTGACGGCGGCGCGGGCCTTGTCGATGAGGTCAGGCATGGGTAGGCGTCTCGGGTTCCGCAGCGGGGTCGGGGATGTGGGGGATGGCGTCGAAGGCTCCGGCGAGCGAGCTGCTGCTGGCGCCGTTGGTGCGGGCCACGGGTAGGCCGGTGGCGGGCGGCATCATGGCGAGACTGCCGGAGGTGGCGATGGGAAGAGGTG
>CALMVK010000034.1 GCA_937873145.1 uncultured Granulicella sp.
CCCCCGGCTCCCCTACTAACCCCCGAGCCACCGGGTTCCGATGCATATACTCCACTTTCTCCTGCCGTTTCCCCGCGCTAAACACATGGAAGTCGTAGTACCGAGTCAACCAGAACGGCCGCTGCACCGACTGCACAGACACCGACAACTTCAGCGCCTGGATCGCCGTCGCCAGCAACACCTGCTTCGGTTCACTCACCAGCAGAGGCACATGCTCCGGCATCAACCCATACCCGGCCACGGCAAACCCATATCGAACCCGCATCGTCTCGAGCGACCGTTCCCACAAATCCGACCGAACGCGTCCGCAAATACGGCTTTCTGCCAAAGCAGCTGAACGTCACAAAGTGAGAGTGAACCGTTTTCTGGTAGCGCACCAGCTCGGAAATATCTCAACGATCCGCGGCCTGCGAGACGCGATCTTCTGCAATATCGTCCTAGCACTCACCGCTCGCCACGACGAAACTTCCCACACTCCACATACTCGTACGATCCAGATACCGCCCGGTCCACCGCATCCGCGATAGCCTGCAGATGCTCCTTGATGATGGGCCATTCCTGCGCTGAGAGCGTCACACGGGCGAGCGTTTGCCGGCTAAGATTCAGCTGGTACTCGATCCCTCGATCGCCCGTCACCAGCACTTCGAAGCCATCCCGCTCCGCCGCCTCGATCAAGCGCCCATTCTTCAGCGAAGAATAACCCGCATAGCTCGCCGTAACCACAGTATGGCCGGGCAGATGATGTCTCAGCAGATGTGGAAGATCTTCATCGAGCAGTACTTTTACGACGCGCGCTGCATCCTCTGCAAGTCGGCAAACGCCAACAATCTTTCAATTTTGCCCAAAGATACCCCTGGATAGTTCTCGGCAATCTCAGCAACTTGAGACCCAGCAAGGAAGTTGGTGATAATTACATCGGCCGGCACCCGAGTCCCCGCCACCAGCGGAACGCCTGACATTTTTCCTGCGACCACCTCGACCAGCTCGCACCCAGTCCAGTCCATACCATGCCTCGCATTGATCGTATAACAACAACTAGATGTCCTTGAAACTGCCCTATCAGAGCACCAACCCAAACACCGGCGTCCTCAACTACGAGATCCTCGGCTCGACTCTTATTCTCGAGTTCCAGCACTCCAAACATCGCTACGTCTACGGACCGACCTCCCCGGGTGCACGCCAGGTAGACAAAATGATCAAACTCGCCCGCGCCGGCAAGGGCCTCTCGACCTATATCGTTCAGCACGTCGAGTCGTACCAGGCTAAACTTCCGCTCTTCGAGCCACCGTCCGCACTTTAGCCATCCCCGACGCAGTTACCCCTCTAACAGATCTCCTCCAAACTCTTCTGCTCCGCCGCCACCCCCCAGATCGCCTGCACAATTCCCGCTAGGACCATGACCGCCGCGCTTACCAAGAAACCGTAGAAGATGGGCTGCCGCGTCTCTTTGGTTAGCAGCGCGCCAAAGATTACCGGTCCCAGCACGCCCGCCAGCAGAGTTCCCACTGCATAGAAGATGGCGATCGCCGAGGCTCGCACCGACTGCGGGAACAACTCGGACGTCGTCAGGTAGGCCGAGCCGCCGGCTGAAGCCGCAAAGAAGAAACTTGCCGCCCACCAGCTCGCCTGGCCGACCACCGAGAGCCGTCCGTGCAGAAAAAGCACATCCGACACCGCAAAGACCAGACCCGTCAAGATGAAGTTCAGCGAGATCATCGTCCGCCGGCCTACCGTGTCGAAGAGCCGGCTCAGCAGCACGGGGCCGATGAAGTTCGTCAACGCCAGCGGCAGAAACAAGACTCCTGCATGCGCCGCCGAGACCCCGTAAAACCGCAGCAGCACCAACGTGCTTGAAAAAAACACCGAGTTGTAGAAGAAAGACTGTGCCATGGTGAGCACCAGGCACAGCGCCGCACGGCCCCGATAGCGCGGCGTAAACAGCACGCCCAGCCTGTGGAACGTGCCCTCTCGCGCATAGCGCATGGACACGGTATGCTCCACGGGAGCAAGGTCCGGATGCTGCAGGCGCACGTGCGCCTCGATCTCATCTACCACCGCAGCGGCCTCCGCATGGCGGCCATGGGTGAGCAGCCACCGCGGAGACTCCGGGATGTGGCGCCGCGCAAAGATGACCACCGCGGCAATCGGAAGCCCGGACAAGAATGCAAAGCGCCATCCGAGGCGCAGTCCGAAGACCGCCGGCGAGAGAAAGCCAACCGCCACCAGCGATCCGAGAATGACCCCGATCCAAAAGGTGGAGCCGATGATCAGGTTCGCAGCCCCGCGCATCCGGGCCGGAATCAGCTCGTCGATGGCCGAGTTGATGGCCGTATACTCCCCGCCGATGCCCGCACCTGTCAGCAGGCGGCACAGGGTGAAGGTGGCCAGGTTCCAGGAGAGCGCGGTCGCCGCCGTCGAGCAGACGTACACCGCCAGGGTCACCGTAAAGAGCGTCTTGCGCCCAAACCGATCCGCCAGATACCCGAACAGCAACGCACCCAGCACCGTGCCCAGCAGATACCCGGTCGACGTAATGCCCAGCTGCGCGTCGGTGAAGTGCAACGTCGACGAGCTCTTCAGCGCGCCCGAAAGCGACCCGCCTACCCCTCCTTCCAAACCATCGAGAAGGAACGTAATCCCCAGCGCCGTGACCATGCGCAGATGCCATCGCGACCATGGAAGCCGATCGAGCCGCGGCGGAAGATCGGTTTCAAATTCAGCCGGCGCAGTGGACGTTGCTGTCGCCATTGGAACCCTCCGCGATCGTTCTCTCTCGGCAGTGCACCTGCAGTCAGGTTTAGTCAGTAGCGGGAGACAAGCCACACACCGCCTACCATCAACAGGCCGCCGAGAATACGAAGCGGGGAGGCCGTGTGCTGCTTGAAGCCGATCCAGCCCATCTGGTCCAACAGAATACTTACCAGGATCGAAGCTGTTAGGCTCAACCCGGTGAACATGCCTGAGCCAAGCCTTTGCGCGAACATCAGCGCGGCGAGCGTGGTGACGATCGACAGCGCACCCCCGACCCACGCCCACCAGGGGGCGGAAACCACAGCTTCATGCGCGGGAAGCTGTTGCCGGAAGGCCGCCTGGATCAGCAGAATGGCCGCAAGTCCACTCAGATAAACCCACACCGTCGTCCAGATTGGCTGCTGCCAGTGCTTGTACAATTCAGCATTGGTTCCCTGCAAAGGGGCCAGAGCGCCCGTGCCGACGGCGATGAGAATGACAATCCACTGCATGTACTCCTTTTACTCCGTGGAGTCTTCCGAAAGGGTGGAGTTTGTACAAATCATGCATAAAAGCCCTGTCTTTTCAGCCGCTGAAAGCTTTTCGAGGTCCTTGAAGCCATAAAATGCAATCGTTGCCACAGGAGCAGGGCGCGATCGGACTCCTAACCCATTCTGGGGATGGTTTCACCGGCGCGAGTGTCTGTAGAATCGACCCGTACCGTCCCAGGAGATCGCTTGCCAGGCTCCAGCAACACTCTCACGCTCGCCCTGCTCTCAGCGGCAATGCTCGCGAACTGTACCGCTTCCGCTCAGAAGCTCAGCAAGGAAGAGAAGGCGCGGCAAAGAAACACCAGTGTGCAAAGGCCGTTGACCACCGCCCAAAGCGCGCTGATCGATCAGGCCGTCGTCCAGGAAAAATCGATCACTCAGATCCTCAAGGATCGCAAGCCCATGGTCGAGACCTACATTCAGACCATGCGCCCCGATCCCGTGATGCGCGAGGTTCCCGACGCCGACCTCCATTTTCTAGGCCGTCTTCAGCTCGACCGAACCATCAACGTCGAAAACTACCAGCAGGATAAAGCCAACGCAAACAGCAAGCTGAACAAGAAACACGGCCTGATCAAGGACTCGATGGAGGTCGTCTCCGGCCTCGCCGGACATGCGCACTACAGCTTCAGCCAAGCCGGCTTTGCGCAGATGCTGCTTATCGATCTGAACGACTTCGACCGCCAGCACTATAACTTCTTCTTCGTGCGCCAGGACTTCCTCGGCGCCGTTCCCACCTCCGTCTTCGACGTAGTTCCCGCCCTTGAAAACTCCGCCGGCCGCTTCTTCGGCCGCGTCTGGATCGAGACCGCCCACGGCAACATCGTGCGCATCAATGGCGAGTACGCCGGCGCCCAGAAAACTTACCACGAGTATCCCCACTTCGACAGCTGGCGCACCAACGTCCAGCCCGGCGTCTGGCTGCCCACCAGCACCTACATCGAAGACATCGACCCCAAGAGCAAGACCACGACACTCAGCTTCAAGGCCAGCAACCAGGTCTGGGGCTACGCCCTGAAGCTGCCGAGCGAGATTGAAAACACCTCCATCGAGGTAGAAAACGCCACCGACCTCTCCAGCTCGGCCCAGGATCAGGGACCGCTCGCGGCCCAGCGCGCCCTCTCCCGGCAAGCCGAAGACAACGTCCTCGACCGGCTCTTCCAGGCCGGCCTGCTGGACGCACCCAGCGAGTTCGACAAGACCCTCGCGACTTTGGCCAACAACATTCTTGCCTACAATCAGGCTGCCGTCGCCTTCCCCATCCGCGTTCGTACCCTCTTGACAGAGCCGCTCGAGTCCTTTGCCGTCGGCAATACAATTGTGCTCTCAAAGGGCTTGATCGATACCTCTGCGATCCTCAGCGCCGATGGAGATCAGCAGCTCGGCAACCTGAACGCGCTGCTTGCCTTCCAGCTCGCGCACATCCTCTCCGGCCACCGGCTCGACACTCAATATGCCTTCAACGCCCGCCTTATGTTTCCGGACAACATGACCTTTCGGCGAATTCCCATGCACCACACCGATGCCGACAACGCCGAAGCCGCCATCAAAGCGCTCGAATTGCTGCACCCCAAAGAACTTGCCGCCAGCCAGCAATGCCTGGGGATCTACCTTCAGCAACTGCAGGCGCGCATCCAGCATCTGCCCACCCTGACGCAGCCGCTGATCGGCGACGGGCTCGTCAAAAGCGATACGGACCCAACCTTCTGGCTCGCCCCCTTGATGGCAAGGAGCGGCAAGCTCGCAGTGCAGGATCTCAACCAGCAAGCGGCAGTTCCGCTATCGAGCTTTCTGACCTTCGATCCCTGGACCGACCAGCTACTCGCTCTCCACGCTACGCTGCAACCTATTCTGAATGCCAGCGACAAGATGCCCTTCGAGGTGATGCCCGTCTATCTCAAGCTGGCTTACTTCCACGGCTCTGCCCCGGCCGCCGGCACCGCTTTCAATCCTGCCACGGCGGTGCAGCAACCGATGCCCTAAGCTTTGCTGGTCCAGGTGGCGGCTCCAGCGTCGTGTATAAACTCAGCATCGCACTTTTGAAAAAGCACACCTCATGAAAGCTCCTCCACAGCTTCAATCCAATGCTTCCGTGCATCTCGACGCTCTTCGCGGAGCTGCCGCTCTGGTGGTCTTCCTTGGCCATGGAAGGCCTCTCTTTCTTAGCTCGCGCATGATTGCCCGCAGTACACCGCCGGTTGGCGCTGCGGTTTCCCCGATAGGAACCCTGCCTCGCACGACGCTCGGCCACGAAGCGGTCGTTATCTTTTTTGTCCTGAGCGGCTACTTCGTCGGAGGAAGCGTGATTCGCGGTGTACGCCGGGGGACCTTTGCCTGGACACGCTATCTTCTGGATCGGCTGAGCCGCCTTTGGGTTGTACTGATCCCCGCCCTGCTGCTCGGGCTGGCACTCGATCGCGGAGGGATGCATCTTTGGGGCGCGCTTGCCGGCTCGCTGTACACCTCTCCTCCTGGCTCCCTGGTTTTTCCCGGGCTGGCTGCGCGTCTTGGGCCGCTCACCCTGCTCGGAAACATCTTCTTTCTTCAATTTAGCGGTATTGAGCCTTTTGGCACCAACGTCGCTCTCTGGAGTCTTGCCTGTGAGTTTTGGTACTACCTTTTCTTCCCACTGATGTTAACCGCTCTGCTTACGACACGTTCCCTTACCTCCAGGCTCACCTCTGTTCTTCTTTTCGCTCTGCTCCTTGTTGTCTGCGGCAAGGGAGTCGCCATCTATTTTCCGCTTTGGCTTGCTGGGTGTCTTGTCGCGGTGCTGCCCACCAAACTTCCACGTTGGCAGCAACGTCCGGCGGTGGCGATACTCAGCGTACTCCTGCTCGCAACCTGTGCGTGCTGCCTGAAGTTTGCTGTTCCGAGCTACGTTGCCGACCTCGCGATCGCTTGCATCTTCTCGGTCCTGCTTTGGATTATTTTGCAAAATCCGCGAACGACCCTCAGTCCCATCTACGCGTTTCTCGCCAAGTCCATGGCCAAGATGTCCTATACGCTTTATGCGGTGCACGTGCCCTTGCTGGTGTTTTTCTGCGCGCTTCTCTCGCCGGTCTGGCATCCGCAACGGCTTTCCACTTCTCTGCTCAAAGAAGTAGCCGCCGTCTACCTTGTCACATTCCTTGTGGCTACCCTGATGTACCTGCTCTTTGAGAGAAACACGAGCGTACTACGCGGCTGGCTTCGCACCACGTTTGAAGTACCTGGAACCGAGTCTTCCGCCGTCGCACCGCGCGCTCACTTGATCCGATGACGTACAAACGTACTTAGTCTCGTCCGTACAAACAAAGGCGCTCTCCTCTCGGGAGAGCGCTTTTGCCTCAGAGATGCAATTTATCGCCTTCCGCCGCCACCACCATGAAAGCCGCCGCCGAATCCGCCGCCACGAAAGCCACCAAATCCGCCGCCATAACCGTATCCGCCGCGGAATCCGTAACCGCCATAGAAGTAGCCCGGGGAGTAAAAACCAAAACCGAACGGACTGTAAAAGAGGCCGTCCCCTGGGAACCAGGTGTACCCATAGAGACCAGGAGACCATGCCCAGCCTGGATACAGTCCGCCACCTGCGTACTCACTTCCGTAAGAGGCATTTGCCTCGCCCAAATACTGGGATCGCAGCGAACTCCAGTCGTACAGGTTATCCTCTGACGTTCTTTTATCGAAGCTTGTCGCCTTGAATGCCGTACCGTTCAGAGCCAGCTCATGACCACCCTTGACGTTCACCCACTTGCTAGCATCGTTAGATTCAGATACCGCGGCTTTACCGTCAAAAACCTTCAGTTCGCTTTGGTTTTCATTTAGCTCATACAATCCACGACGGATCAGCTCTACCTGCGCGCCGCCGCTTCCGTTCGGTATATCCACCTGGAGATGGTTGGCGTTTAGGATCTGGTTTACCTCGATCTCCGCCCGGCCGCGCTCAAGCGCTACTTCGGTATGGGTCAGGTCCGGCGAAACCATCTTGACGACGCTGTTATTGTCTAACCGCAAAAACACGCCCGGCGTCAGCAGCATTTCAGCTTTACCGTTGCCCGTGGAAAGCAGCTGACCGGCATCGACTTCTGTGTGGCCGATAGAAGCGCGGGAGAGTTCGGTCCCGTTCACCGCGGCCTGTCCTTCTACGTAATTGATCGTTCCTGGTCGGGCTGGGTTCGTGCCTTGCGAAAAAGCTGGCGTGAACAGAGTCGCCAGGGAAAGTACTGGAAGTACCCTCAACCTGAACATGTCTGATAGATCCTCTGTTTACTCAGATGTAACATTGGCAGAAAAGTCGCGGTGCGGCTCGCCGCTGGACATCCCCCTTTTACAGTCCGGCATCCCCGTTCGGTACAGCAGGTGACACAGAGGTCGCAGCCCTCCCCGCCAAAGTGCTACAGCGTTTCCCGTCTGTCGTTGCTACTTTGGAAATGCGCGAGATACCGGGTCCGTCGAACTCTAACCCAAATCAACTGCGTGTTTTAAGAAAGTTGGGCCTTTGCTGCAACTGCCTGTCAGGAGCACGCCGCAACCACGGCGGACTCCCACAGGGTTGATGTCCTTCTTGTTCTGTGATCGATCGACTCCACAACGGCCGCGAGTATGCCAGTACTCGCGGCTCATGTCCGTTCAGGCCTTTACGCCCATCCCTGCCAGGACACCGCGCATGTATGCGAAGCTCTCAATGACGCCAGGCATCGGATCGTTCTCCTGGATCTCGTACTCAAGGTCGACAGAGCCTTTGTACTGCATGTCGATCAGTTGCTGAAAGATCCCCTTTACCGGCATCAAGCCTTGCCCAACAGCGACCTGGCTATCTTTTGCGGTTGCACTGGTCAGGTCTTTCATGTGCATATCAAACAGCCGCGGTCCAGTCGCCTTGATTGCCTGGACGACATCGTCGCCGGCGCGCATGCTGTGACCTACATCGATGCAGCAGCCGATACGCGGATCCATGTTCTTGACCACCTTCAGTACGTCGTAGGGCGAATGCCAGATCTTGTCTTCCGGGCCGTGATTATGGATCGCCAGCCGGATGTCGTACTCCTTTACAAATCTCTCAATCCGGGGCAACACCTCCGGCGCTGGATCTCCGGCCACAATTACGTTTACACCGGCGCGCTTCGCGTACTCAAACCTCGCGCGGATGTCTGCGTCTTCGTCCTTGGGAAAGTAGATCGTTCCCACCGCCGTCACGCGAATGCCGGCTGCCTTGTACGCATCGACCGCCGCCTGTTCCGCCTCCGGGGAGGTCGAGGGCAGATGGTCCTGGATGTCCTTGCAGTTGATGTTCGTCAGCCGCAGCTGCTTCATGTCTGTAATCACCTGCGCGCGATTAAAGTTGCGCAGGGTGTAGCTTGCGAGTCCCAATCGCACGGGGCCAGGCCCGAGGTCGCCCGTCTGTGCTGCTTGCATCCGCTCCGTGTACACTTCCGGAACCCATCCAGCCACTGCCACCCACGCAGCGCTACGAAGAAACGTTCGCCGACTTCTGAAAAGATCCATCGCGAAAGAGCTTATCAGCGCCTACTCCTTTGCGTCTCACGCGCTTCTGAGAAAATAAGAATGTTATGCCTTCGTATCTGCTGCAGGATCAGCTCGACGCCATCACCGCACGCACCCGGGCACTGGTGCAACCGGAGCGCCTCGCCCTCTCCGAGACCGCCACCGCCGAGCTCTTCGCCTCCGGCATTGAAGGACGCGTGCTTCCGGTCGGCGCCTCCGCTCCGTCGTTCGCGCTCGACGATGCCTCGACCGGCAGACCCGTCTCTTCCGCCGACCTGCTTGCCCTCGGTCCGCTGGTCGTCAAGTTTTTCCGCGGCCGCTGGGATCCTTATTGCGTTACCGAGCTCGAACGCTGGCGCGACCTGCATCCCAGACTTCGCCAGAAACATGTTCTGTTTGTCGCCATCTCTCCGCAGACGCGCCGCCAAAACGACTTTGCCGTTCAGCAGCACGGCCTTCCCTTTCCTGTGCTCTCCGATCCTGGCAGCGTACTCGCGGCCGGCTTCGGTTTGGCCCATACGATTCCTCCGCGCGACCGCCGCTACTACCAGTCCATCCTCGTCAACATTCCATTCGCCAACTCCGGCCTTAGCTACGACACCGCGCCCGACTCCGCCTGGCGTCTGCCCCTGCCCGGCCTCTTCCTCCTCCAGCCCGACCGCACCCTGGCCTTCTCAAAAGCCTTCGCCGACTCCCGCGTCAGGCCTGAACCCGAGGATTTGTTAGCCCTGCTCTAATCTTCGTCGCATCTCTCTGCCTCGCGTCTGACAACTATGGCCAGCAAACCTGCTCCTCCGCAGCTCGACGACGAACGTTTCCATTCGATCACGCGTGTGCTCGCCGATCCACGCCGCTTCGCCATCCTCCAGCAGATCGCCTCCTGCGACGGCATCGTGGCGTGTAGCGCGCTTACCGTTCAGTCCGAGATCAGCCCGGCCACCATCTCCCACCATCTCAAGGAGCTCACTGAAGCCGGTCTCATCGAAGCGAAACGCGACGGCCGCTCCATGCACCTTTCCTTTCGCCGCGACCTTTGGCACGTTTACTGCCAGCGGCTCGCCGCACTGTAAGAAGAACCCTTGAATCGTTCTGGAATCTTCGCCATCTTTTAGATGAACGTCGAACTATTCGATACATCTCGAACAAAAGGCAACGAACATGGGGAAACTTACAGGTAAGGTCGCAGTCGTCACCGGAGCTTCAAAGGGCATCGGCGCGGCCATCGCAAAGGAACTCGGCGCGCAGGGCGCATCGGTCGTCGTCCACTACGCCTCCAGCAAGGAAGGCGCGGACAGGGTTGTCGCCGCAATCGTTGAGGGAGGCGGCACGGCGGTCGCCATCGGCGGCAGTGTTGCAAAGAGCGCCGAAATCAATACCCTCTTCGCCGAGGTCAAGAAGACCTACGGAAAGCTCGACATCCTGGTCAACAACGCCGGCGTGTATCCTTTTACCCCGATCGACCAGGTCACCGAAGAGGTGATTCAACAGGTGTTTTCGATCAACGTAACCGGCCTGCTGCTCGCCATCAAGGCCTCCCTCCCGCTCTTTCCCTCGACCGGAGGAAGCATCATCAACATCGGCTCGATCGCTTCCGTGCTGGCCAGTCCCTCGATGTCGGTGTATAACGGCACCAAAGGCGCGGTCGACTCAATCACGCGTACCTTGGCAAAAGAACTCGGTTCCAGAGATATCCGGGTAAATTCCATCAACCCGGGCCCCATCGTCACCGAAGGGTCGGCTTCGCTTGTCGAAGGGGATTTTGCCAAGGCACTGATCGCGCAGACACCGCTCGCGAGAATCGGCAAGCCAGAAGATGTTGCCCCTATCGTGACCATGCTGGCCTCGGACGACGCACAGTGGATTACCGGCGACCTGATCCAGGTGAGCGGCGGCCTCCGTTAACAAGGTTTTCTTGCCTAGGGAGACTCTGATTAAGTTCTGTGGCGGCAGTGCAAAACGCAGATTCCCTGCGGGAATGACAACAAAGAAACGTTGAGACGGACTAAATCAGAGGATCCCTAGACTGTTTCTTGGACTGATCTGTTATGGGAAACCCACCGTACAACGGCCCGCACTTCTGCTGAGAGTGCGGGCCATCGCGGCAGCTTACTTGTTTTTGCGGTAGCGCTCGATCAACGCATTGGTCGAGGTATCATGGGTCAAGGCAGCATCGCCCTCCAGTTCACCGAGAATGCGCGTCGCCAGCACCTTGCCCAACTCCACGCCCCACTGGTCGAAGGAGTCGATGTTCCAGATCGCGCCCTGGGTGAACACGCTGTGCTCATAGAGCGCGACCAGCGTACCCAGCAGCTTCGGCGTCAGCTCCTCGGCCAGGATCACGTTTGAGGGCCGGTTGCCTTCAAACACCCGATGCGGCACCAGCCAATCCGCTGTGCCCTCCGCCTTCACCTGCTCGGCTGTCTTACCGAAGGCCAGTGCCTCCGCCTGCGCGAAGACGTTGGCCATCAACATGTCGTGATGACGACCGAGCGGGTTCAACGACTTGAAGAATCCGATAAAGTCGCAGGGAATCAGACGCGTGCCCTGGTGGATCAACTGGTAGAACGAGTGCTGCCCGTTGGTTCCCGGCTCGCCCCAGTAGATTGGGCCCGTCTCGGTTGAGACATGCGCTCCCTCGAGCGTTACATGCTTGCCGTTCGACTCCATCGTCAACTGCTGCAGGTACGCCGGAAAGCGCTTGAGGTACTGCTCATAGGGCAGAATCGCCATCGTCTGCGCATCGAAGAAGTCCGTGTACCAGACCGTCAAAAGACCCAGCAGCACGGGTAAATTCTGAGCAAACGGCGTCGTTCGGAAGTGCACATCCATGGCATGAAATCCGGCGAGCATCTCGCGGAATTGATCCGGCCCAATCGCCAGCATGGTCGACAAGCCGATTGCCGAATCCATCGAGTAGCGTCCGCCTACCCAATCCCAGAAGCCGAACATGTTCTCCGTGTCGATGCCGAACTTCGCGACCTCCTTGGCATTGGTCGAGATCGCCACAAAGTGCTTGGCGATCGCTGCGTCGTCCTTCAGGGTCGCCAGCGCCCACTCTCGCGCCGAGTGCGCGTTGGTCATCGTCTCCTGCGTGGTAAAGGTCTTCGACGCGACCAGGAAGAGCGTCTCGTCCGCGTTCAGGTCCCGCACCGCTTCAACGAAGTCCGTGCCATCCACATTCGACACAAACCGGAACGTCTTCTCGCGATCCGAGTAGTGCCGGAGCGCCTCATACGCCATCACCGGCCCCAGATCCGAGCCGCCGATGCCGATGTTCACCACGTTCTTGATGCGCTTGCCGGTGAACCCCTTCCACTCGCCCGAGCGCACCTTGTCGGCGAAGCCGGACATCTTGTCGAGGACCTGGTGCACCTCCGGCACCACGTCCTGCCCGTCGACCACGATCGACTCACCCCTGGGCGCGCGCAGAGCCACATGCAGCACCGCGCGTCCCTCGGTGACATTGATCTTGTCGCCGCGAAACATCGCCTCGATCTTGTCTTTGAGCCCGCACTCCTCGGCCAATTGCATCAGTAGCTTGAGTGTCGTATCGTCCACGCGGTTCTTCGAGTAATCCAGGAACAGCCCCGCCGCCTCCGCGGTATAGCGCGTTCCGCGCGCCGGATCGGCCGCAAACAGCTCCTTGAGTTGCTTACCCTCAAGTTCCTCGTGGTGCGCCGTGAGCGCCTTCCATGCCTCGCGATCGAAAAGTGCCGTTCCCTGCGATTCCGTAACCATACGCTTCGCTGCCCTCCTGCCAAGGATAATCGACTCTGCACGGGATCGCATCCGTAGCCGCAGGACCTTGCCGCGGAGCCAACCAACAGGTCGTCCAGCTAACCCGGAGGGATGGGCAGGACACTCGCGGAGTTGGTGTCAGCTATCGGTGGGCTTGCTCGTTCTTCTGCTCGGATTGATGGAACTCGATCCTCGCTCTTTCCACCAGCGTTCTCTCCGGGGATCGCGGCTAGCCAGTTGTCTCCGCTCTACGCGAGTTGAAGATCTGTATTTCTACTCAGGCCCTTCAGGATAGCCGGCGTTTCTTGCGATGGCGTGGAAGCGCACCTTGCGGTGCGGATGCATGTGCGTTTACCGTTATCTTAGTCCGTCTATCGCACAGGATCACCTCCGATCCCTGCGCTGGCGGCGAGAAGGAAGCACGTATGTCCGCCTCAACGCCTGCTGACCCATCCCTTTCCACGACTGCTCCCACCACCCGTATTTCCCCTGCTTCCACCCTCGATCAGTACCAGGGCGATCCTAACTTCATGACCTCGCTCGCTCGCGGGCTGATCGTAATCCAGGCGTTTACCCAGCAGCATCCGCAGATGACCATCTCCCAACTCTCGGTCAAAACGGGTCTCTCCCGCGCCGCCGTGCGCCGTTGCCTGTACACTCTGACGAAACTTGGCTTTGCCGGTCTGGAAGACGGCCAGCGCTACGCTCTTCGCCCGCGTATGCTCTCACTTTCGCACACGTACACCACCTCCTCGACGCTCTCGACGGCCGCACAACCGATTCTGGAGCGCATGTCGCAAACCTTCCGTGAGTCCTTTTCCGTCGCCACGCTCGACGGCCACGAGATTGTCTACATCGCGCGTACCCAGGTCCCTTCCCGCGTCATGGCGGTCGATCTTCACATCGGTTCGCGTCTGCCTGCCTATTGCACGTCCATGGGCCGCGTTCTGCTGGCCTATCTGCCTCCCGAGCAACTGGAGGCCTACCTGGGTAAAGCCGAGCTTACTCCTCACACCACCCGTACGATCACCTCCGCCGACAAGCTTCGTGCCGCGCTGCGTACCGTTCGCCGTTTGGGATACGCCATCGTCGACCAGGAACTGGAAGTCGGACTGCGTTCGCTCGCCGTACCCGTCTACGCTCCGTCTGGACGGGTCATCGCTACCATTAACCTGTCTGGAAACGCCCCCCGCATGCCGGTCTTCGACATGCAAACTCACTTTCTGACGCCTCTGCGAAATGCAGCCAACGAACTCAGCGCCTTTCTCCGGTAGTCTCTGCCTTGGTTCCCCACGTCCACCTTCCCGGCTTCTGCCGTACTCTTATCCTGAGACGTTCTTGGAGGCAGGTAAACGCAACCGGCCTCTCCACCGTCGTATGATTGCGCGCATTGAGGGAAATACATTTGGCGTCCGTCTGCCGATATAACGAATTCGACTCCGAGAGCAAATACGCTTACCCCATCCGCAGCGCCGGACCAAGGCTCGATCTGGCGATTGTTCTTCCTACCTATAAGGAACGGGAGAATATCCCTCTTGTTCTCAATAAGTTGGACGATGCTCTCCAAGGGCTTGCCTGGGAAGCTATTTTTGTCGACGATGACTCCCCAGACGGCACCGCGGAGATCGTCAGCGCGCATGCCCGACTCGATAGCCGGGTACGCCTGATCCATCGCATCGGCCGTCGCGGGCTCTCCTCGGCCTGTATCGAAGGCATGCTTGCCACCTCCGCGCCGGTCGTCGCTGTGATGGACGCCGATCTTCAGCACGACGAGACGATTCTCCCTGTGATGCTGCGGCGCCTGCAACTTGAGTCGCTGGATCTGGTTGTCGGCACCCGCAATGCTGAGGGAGGCAGCATGGGCGAGTTTGGCCGCGCACGCCGCTTCCTCAGCCGCAGCGGACAGAAGATCAGCCACTCCGTCTGCCGGTCCAAAGTTACCGACCCGATGAGCGGCTTTTTCCTGCTGCGCCAATCCTTTCTGCAGGAGGTGGTCCGCGAGATGCAGGGGCAAGGCTTCAAAATTCTAGTCGATCTCCTCGCCTCGAGTCCGCGTCCCGTCCGCCTCGCCGAGGTCGGTTATACCTTTCGCTCCCGCCGCTTCGGAGAGAGCAAACTGGACGTCGTTGTGGGTCTCGAGTACGTTTTTCTCATCCTAAATAGTTTGCTCGGCGGCATTATTCCTGTTCAACTGGCGCTCTACCTGTTGATCGGCGCTCTCGGCCTTGCCATCCACCTCGTCACGCTTCTGACTCTCGTTCAGGCGGTACATCTGCATTTCGTCGCCGCGCAACTGATTGCCACCTTCGTGGCGATGGTCGAGAACTTCTCGCTTAACAATCGAATTACCTTCCGCGATCGCCGCTTTGCAGGCACGCAGATCTTCTCAGGAGGCGCACGATTTGTGCTCGCCTGCGGCTTTGGCGCCTGGGCCAATGTCGTCTTCGCGCACAGCCTGTGGCAGTCAGGCACCGAGTGGTATCTTGCGGGTCTCGCTGGAATCGTTCTAGGCTCAGTCTGGAATCTCTCGATTAGCAGCCTCTTCACCTGGGGCTTGCGGACGCGCACCCGGCGCGATGAGACGACACAGACGGCTTTCGCGGATGAGGTTAAGGTCTCGCGTTGAACGACGAACGTCAACCAAACTCTTCCCGCATCGTCATCCTCCTTTGGGCTCTCGCTGCGATCACGATCCTGCTGTGGGCAAGGCTTGGAGGCGTTGGTTGGGATGTTGCGATTTATCGCGCTGGCATGTTCTCGCTCCGCGCAGGACATGACCCTTACGCCGACGCCATCTCCATTCAGCGGCTATTCCACCAGCAACTCCAAGCAAATCCAAATTTGCTGGTCAACCAGGATCCTCCTTTCAGCTACGTCTACTCCCCTATTACCCTTCCCCTACTACGCCTGATCGGTACGGTTCCTGTCTGGCTGAGCGGAACCCTCTACTACCTGCTTTACACCGCCGCTGCCCTGGCTCAGGTGTGGGTCACCTTCCGTGCCGTCGAGCGCAGCGAGCGACCTTACTTTCGCTATTTGGCCCCTGTTGCCATCTTTTTTCCCGGCTTTTTAGCAGATGCCACCCTCATGAGCGGCAACATCGCCTATCTGCTGTACGCTGCCGTTCTCCTGACAGCCGTCTGGGGTTGGCAACGGGGAACCTGGCTATGGTTCTACCTTGCTGTCGTAGCCGCGAGCTGCGTAAAAATTCCCTTGCTCAGTCTGGTCTGCATCCCCCTTCTCTCAGCCCGGCGCCAGTGGCTTCCAGTTACCGTCACCGCAGCCACTGGAGTATTGCTTTTCGCCATTCAACCTTCCATCTGGCCCACCCTCTTCCGTCATTACCTTGAAGCTGTGGATCTGCAGTTCCGCTTCAATCGCGACTTCGGCTGCAGCCCTGCCGGTCTCTTTGGCGATGTCCTCTATGGCCGAGGCATTTCCTATTCGTTGGCTAGCATGATCTTCTTCCTTTGCTACGCTATCCCGTTGTTCGGCCTGCTCTTTTATCTGTCACGGCTGTATCTTCGTGGCAATTTCTCGCTTGCTCAGTGGATCCCGGTGATGCTTGTCGGGGTCATCCTTTTGAATCCACGCATTATGGAGTACGACACGGCGCCATTGGCTTTGCCTCTGGCCCTGATTGCGTGGCGTTTTCTCTCGCGCTGGAGCAAACCTACACGCACCATCGTCTCTCTGTGTGTCCTATTTTTCACCGTCAACGCAGTCGGTGCGCTCGGCTGGAAGATGCGCAAGCTTACGGACGGACCGCTGCTTGTGCTCTTTTTTGCAGCCGGCACCTGGCACCTCCTGCAGTTTGCCCGTGAGCGCAAACTCCAGGAATCTCTGGCCGGGCAGGTGGAGACGCAGTCCACGGCGATGCTCCTCAACTAGGCAGCCTCTCGACAAAGACCCTGGTCTAAAATCTTCTTGCTTGAATGATCGAAGTGCTTTGCTCCTTCGCGGTCAACCCGAAGCCTAGTCCAGGCGTCCATTCAACCATAAGCTTCCTCATCTCTCTTACGTTAGATTATCGGAGCCGCAGGAAGCAGAATACAAGGGTTCTAGTTATCGCATCCACATCCACTCCTCTGGTCCCGGTATCTGCGATTCAGATAGATTCGCTGCCTGTCTTCGATCCCAGTCCTGTGGTGTTTGAGCTGTCACGTTGGTCGTATGTTCAATATTGCCTCCTCGTCTTGCTGCTTCCGATGCTTGCCATTCCGGCATGCATCACCTTTGGTGCCTCTGACTTCTTTCTTCATCACGGCGCCAGTGTCTGGGTGAAAGCCAACGATGCCGTTTTTAGCATGCACAATCGCGATTGCGATGTGCTCATCTTCGGTGACTCCACGGCCATGACCGGGATCGACCCCGATCTTCTAACCGCATTAACGGGCTTCCGCGTCTGCAATATCGCCGTCACCAACGCTGTGCTCGCCGTCACTGGCACCCTCACTCTAGACCGTTTTCTTGCTGCCAATGCCAAGCCACGCATCCTCCTCTTTCAACTCTCCCCGGACGGCTTCGAACCTAGCCGAGAGGCTTGGCACAGCACAATCTATGCCGAAGGCATGCTTGAAGTGCTTCGCCACGGAGACCGAGCGGCAAGCCGCCTTCTTCTTCTCTCCCATCCTCGCGAGTCCGCCGCATTCGCCGGGTATGCAGCTGGATTTGGCGCCTGGTACGTTCTGAGACAAGCCTGGTTCCACGTTACGCACAACCGGCCTGAAGAAGACACCATCCTCGTTCGCAATGGTTTTTTTACCCCTCCCGGACCTGCGCGCACCTCTTGCACTCCGCTGGACACACGCGTTTCTCTCATTGGTCAACAGTCCTCTAGCTTCTCCCGTGATCTAATTTCAAGCTTTCAGAGCCGTTATGCTCACCAAGCCAGCGTACTGCTTGTAAACGTTGCTCCCATTCCTGCATGTGACGGCAATCTCGCCGCGTATCAGACCGAGTTGCACGGAGTGACGTCAAACTCGCTCCAGGCTCTTCCCATCACACTGTTCAATGACGATCGTCACTATACGGCCAATGGTTCCAGGGTCGTCTCCTCTGCCATTGCCGGCGAGCTGAACACCGTTGCAAACCGCACTCCCGCTCTTGATGATCGCTTGCCAGTCTCTCAAACCGTAGCTATGTTGCACCATATTCCTCCTCCCTCTTCTTATCGGCAGTTCGGCAACAAACATTAGTGCAATCTAAATAAAAATTTAGAGATCTGTTGCCGATGCTCTTCAATTCCTACCGCTTTCTTTTCCTCTTTTTGCCAATTACCCTGCTTGGCTATCACTTGCTTGGCCGCTTTGGCCGCAGAAGCGTAATGCTTTGGCTGGCTGCAGCGTCGCTTCTCTTTTATGCCGCATGGAACCCTACGTTCGTCCTTCTTCTGTTTCTCTCTGTGCTCATCAACTATCTAGTCGCATTTGCGATTAGCGCCGCGTCCCCAGACTCCGCTGCACGAAGATACTTGTTGACCGCCGGAATAGCCAGCAACTTGTTTCTTCTGTTTTATTTTAAGTACCTCTTCAAAGTGATGCTTTTGCTTCACACGTTTGGCTTTACCGACTCTCCTCACCGCTCCATCCTTCTTCCACTGGGCATCTCTTTCTTCACCTTTACCCAGATCAGCTACCTGGTCGACCTTGCGCAAGGCCAAGCCGAGCGCCAGGATTTCCTTTCTTACCTGCTCTTCGTCACCTTTTTTCCGCACCTCATCGCCGGACCCCTCCTCCATCACAAAGAAATGATGCCGCAGTTTAGTTCTAGCATTGCCGCCGGCGTACCCCGTTCCTTTTCACTCCGAGCAGCGGATGTCTCGCTCGGCCTGACCTGGTTCCTGATGGGATTGGCAAAGAAAGTTCTTCTGGCCGACACACTCGCCCACACCGCCGATGTCACCTTCCGTGATGCAGGATCGCTCTCCTTTCTCTCTGCCTTCACCGGCCTCGTCGTCTACTCCATGCAGCTCTACTTTGATTTTTCCGGGTATAGTGACATGGCTATCGGCCTCGCCCGCATTTTTTCCATTCGCTTTCCTCTCAACTTCGACTCTCCCTATAAAGCGACCAGCGTCACCGAATATTGGCAACGCTGGCACATTACTCTTACGCGCTACATCACGCTCTACCTTTACAACCCCATTCTGCTCGGCATTCAGCGCCGCCGCTTGGCCAGGGGCAGCAAGATCTCCCGGAAGGCGCTCGCCACTCCGGGAGGATTTACGGCCATGGTCGCCGGCCCTACCTTCGCAACCTTGCTGCTGACCGGTCTCTGGCACGGAGCAGGCCTCCAGTTTTTAGTCTTCGGTCTGTTGCACGGCGTGTATCTTACCGCCAATCAGGCGTGGCGGCACTTCCACCCGCGCGGATGGAACCCGTCTGCGCCGACAGGGCCTACGCGTTTCGCCATGATGCTCGGTGTTTATGTCCAGGTCACCTTCGCGCTTATCTTCTTTCGTTCCAGTTCCATGCACGCTGCCGTTGCGCTCCTTCATGATCTTGCGGGAGCACACGGTCTTGGCACGCCTGGCAGCCTGGTCGAAGGTTCACTCGCCTTCGTCCTTTTCCCGGTTGTCTGGTTTCTGCCCAACACCCAGCAGATCCTCGGCCAAGAACGTGTCGTCGAATCTCCCCTCCCAGGCCCAGCCGCTCCCACTCTACTTGCGCATCAACAAGCTCCTACCCTGTTTGCCGGCCTGCGCTGGGCACCTACGCTGCGCTGGAGTCTGGTTATGGCTGTACTCTTCTTTGCTGTGCTCGTCGAACTCGATCCCACTGCGCAGTTTCTTTACTTCCAATTTTGAGCAAAGCGAGGCTGACCAAATTGGAGGCAGCAAATTATGTCCTGCCTGATCCTGGCTCGAAACACCGCAAAAAAGTTCCGCCTTCTGCACTACTCATCGTGGCCGAACCCTGCGGCACAATCACGGCCTGTCCTGCAGCGAACTTGACTTCATTTGCCGCCGCCGTGCCCTTTACTCCGACTACGCATCCCACTCCGTCCATCGGCATCTCGAAGGTAAACCCAGGCGGAACGTCAAACCGATCTACGGCGAAATGTTTGTTTTCGATGAGTCGTGTAAAGGTGAGCCGCCGCGTATCCCCCGCCGTCTGCTTCGGTTTCACCTTACCGGCCTGGGTTCTGGTCTTTACCACTGCCAAGCCAGCGGTCAAGTGCAGTTCCCGGTCACGGCCGTAATCGTAGAGGCGATACGTGACATCCGACATCTGCTGCACCTCAAGCAGAACGACGCCCGGCCCAATGGCATGCACGGTACCTGCATCGACGTAGACCATATCGCCCGCGATGACCGGAAGCATCTCCATCATGCCTTCGACGCTCCCGTCGGCGATCCCTCTCGCCAAGTCCTCGGTCGTTATGCCTGGCTTCAACCCGCAGGCTACCTCCGCTCCAGAATTTGCTTCGAGAACGTACCAGCACTCCGTCTTCCCGCGACTGAGACCGAGCGCTCGCGCCTCCTCATCATCCGGATGAACCTGCACCGACAGCTTATCGCTTGGAAACAGTAGTTTGATGAGGAGAGGAAACTCCCCTCCACCCACATTGCCATCCAGCGTTCCAGTGCACTGCTGAGAGATGTCGGCCAGCGTCCGCCCTTTGTTTTCTCCGTCCTCGATCACGCACTCAGGCCCGGTCAGCCATGCCTCGCCGATAAGCCCGGTATCGCCCGTGCTCTCGTACCACGGCTGCAACTCCCTGCGCCCCCATACCCGCTCGACGAATTTGGGTTTCAACCGAAACGGCCGCAGATTGTAGTTATTCATCGCCATCGTCCTCCTTCTTCTGTTTCTTGCGCTTAGTCGTGAGCTGAACTGGAGCTGGCGTATCTGGGCGCGCGTCCTGCCAAAGAATCAGATTCAGCTTCTCTGCATCCGCACGATCCGCGTGACTGAAGTCCATCTTAGAAGACTCCCGCGCACCGCGCGCCGTGCCTGCGTTCGCCGTATAGATCAGCCGATTCGTATCGTTTGAACGGTCGGCCATAAACGGCGCCTGATCCCCCGGCCCTGTAAACAAGCTGCCCATTGCCGAGCTCAGCGCGTCGTTGTTGTTCATCGGCGGCAGCCCTAGCACCATCTCCATCGTCCGAACCATGCTTACGGTCGAGTAAAAGCGGCTGTCTATAAAAGGCATCGCGCCTTTGCCATGCGGCGCGTACTTGCTTACCACGACGCCGATCGAACGATGCGCGTCCACGTGGTCCGCCCCATTTTGTGCATCGTCCTCCAGGATGAAGAACGCCGTGTCATCCCAGAAGGGGGATTGCGAGATCGCCTCGACCGCACGCCCCACCGCCAAATCATTGTCCGCCACGGACGACTTCGGCGTCGGGCCGCCCGGTGTTGTTCCCGCCGTGTGATCGTTCGCCAGCCGTAGCATGACGAAGTTCGGCATGGTGTCCTTGCCAGCCTTTTTGTCTGCGATCCATCCTATGAGGTGCTTCTCAAAAATATCCTCGCGGACTTGATCTGGGACCCGCAGATTGAAGTCCGGAGCCTCGAGTGCAAAGTGCCCTACCAGCTCCGGCTTGGTTGGCTTGTTCTCCTCGATGAGCGGAATGGCCCACGGCCATTTATTCACGCCGCCACCCCATACCTCGGGCAGCTTCTCGCCGGGCTTGACCTCGTTGCGGCTTGAACATGGTACACCCTCAAGCATCGGCCCCTGCCGTGAGTCGGGTTGCGCACCGGCTCCACGCTTCGGGTTGCAGAAGGTGGTCGAGATGAACTCGCCAAAGTGATAGAGCGTTTTGCCATGTCTGGCCAAATCGCCCCAGATGTAGCCGCTCGAAGGCTCGTTTACATCCGGAATGTGCTGCTCCAGCGGCAGACCCTGGCTCACAACGCCTTCAAAATCATAGCCGTGCTGGCCACCGCGGTAGTTCAACTGCCAGGTCCGTTCCAGGTAGTCTGTCCCAATGGCTGTGTTCGACCACACATGTCCATCGCCCGAGACCTCGGCTGAATCATAGAAGTTGTCAAGAACGCCAAACTGCCGGACGAGCTTGTGCAGGTTCGGCGTTACGTCCTCACCGTACATCACCAGGCTTGGATCGCCGTTGCCGACCGTCTTTCCGTCCACCTTCAGGTCTCCCAGCAACTGGTCGTAGGTTCGGTTCTCCCGGATAATATAGATCACGTGCTTGATGGGGCCGCCGTTGGTCGCGAAGCGCGGATCCCACGCAAGCCGTTCCTCCGCCGCCTTCATGCGGTTGTCCTCGAGCACCGCCGCAGTCATCGCTTTCAGGTTTTTCTCTGCTGCACCGGCATCCACCTGCGCGATCGACCCATGTAGCAACGTCGCAATATAGGTAAACGGTCGAAGGATACGGGAACCCTGCGTCTCCGGCGTTGACTTCTGCGCGAAGTTGTTCGGTCCTGTCCCGGTGCCTTTACCGGTCGCAATGTACAGCTTGCCGTCCGATAGGGCGACCCCGGTTGGCAGCCACTCCGTTGGGAGGAAGCCGATCGGCTCTACCATGCCTTTTTGCGCGGCGCCCCTGGTGAGTTTGCGTGTGTCGAGCACGGCAATGGCATCCGAGCCCATGTTCGCCACGTACACCCGGCTGCCATCCGCATTGAGCGCCAGCGCTTCCGGTTCGGCTCCGAAGAAGCTCTGCCCGGGAAGCCGCACATCGAAGTACCCCTTTAGTTTGAATCCGCCGTCCCCGAGATCGAGCGCCGCCACGGAGTCCCGATTGCCCAACGCTGCGTAAAGCGTCTTGCCATCCGGGGACAAGGCCAGCGCATCCGGATGGGAACCGGGCCGCACTGGGTCGTCGTTTTTCAACAAGGCCAGCTTGCGTCCAACGGTTCCCTTGGCGAGGTCAAGCTCCACGACTTCGCTGCCGTTCCACAGCGCGACAAACGCTCGCCGCCCGTCCTTTGTCACCGCGAGGGCTACTGGGTACACACTGGGAACTACATCGGTCTCGCTCAGGTCGAAGCGCGTCTCTACATGGCCTGTCGCCGCATCGAGCAGCCACACATCGTCCGACAGGTTTCCCGCGACCAGCAGCTTGCTGCCAACGACGGCAATCGCCGCCGGATAGGGCAGACCCTTGGTGTGGTCCGCAGCCGGATTTTCGATCCCGAACGCCTCCCCGGCCTGCCCACCGCCAACCAGCAGCGTCGTACGCCCGGGAGCGAGTTGCGGCTGCGGGATCTTCATCATGCGCTCCCGCGTAATCTGGCCGTCGTGAAAACCATAGACCTGGACCCCAGAACCGGTGTCCTCTCCCTTTTTCCCTGTGGGATCCGCCGACGAGACAACTGTTCCGTACAGCGTTTGTCCATCGGTTGAAAACGCCAGCCCCGAAAACAGCACCTGCTTCGAGTTCACCAGCGTCCGCGCATCTGGAAAGTCGGCGACCGCACCCGTCCGCGTGTCCATGACCGCCAGCGACTGATGGTAGCCGCTCTCATAGGAGCCGTATCCGCCATTCACAGTGACTACATACCGCCCATCAGGACTCACCGTCATCGTCACCGGCAACGAGCTTAACTGCTTTGGCGTACCCGGCACGACGCCATAGATCTCCTTGCTAGTCGGCAAGTCGATCCGCCCACCCAGCTTTTCTACCGGCGCTTGTCCCCAGCACCGCACCCCGGCAGAAAGCACCGCCGCCAGCAAAATCCATCCTTTAGCCATACGCACAGCCTAACAATCTCCCATGAACATCCGTTGACGAAAATTCACTTACTCGTTCTTCTAAACGATTCATCGGCAGAAATTATCTTTTCAACATCACACCAAAGTGCTACTTGCTCCACAGCCCTTACAAAACTGTTACACCCACATCTTTCGCACACTGATAGCGTTGATGGAGCAGCAAAGATGAGGAAGAAACTAGATGACTCCTGCCCCACTCAACACCGAAGCCGAAACCAACTCCGACGCTTCTCCCTCCAGCTACGCGGCCTTCCAGCAGGACGCCGTTGCGACTGCAGAGAGCCAGGAAGCCCGCATCCAATCTGAGTTGCAGGATCTCTCGAACGCCAAGCCCAGCAACACCGCCGAACAGGTCCGTCAGCAGGTCAAGCAAGACCTACGTATGGGACGGGAGTACCAGCAAGGCCGCATCAACTGGATCACGACCATCGTCATGGGCCTATTCCACGTCTTGGCGTTTGTCGCCCTCTTCTTCTTCTCTTGGAAGAACTTAGCTGCCTTCGGCATCATGTACTTTCTGGCCATCAACGTCGGTATCGGCGTCGCCTATCATCGGTTACTTACGCATCGCGGCTTCCGCACTCCCAAGTGGGTGGAATACTTTGTGACCGCCTGCGGCACCATGGCGCTTGAGGGCGGACCCATCTTCTGGGTCGCCACCCATCGTGTTCATCACCAGAACTCCGATCAGGAAGGCGATCCTCACACCCCGGTCGACGGCACCTTCTGGTCTCATGCTGGATGGATTCTCTCCGGCCGCGCTATGCATTCGGAAACCGCACTGCTTGGCCGCTACGCTCCCGATCTCACCCGCGATAAGGTGCATGTCTGGCTCTCGAAGTACCACTGGCTGTTTCTCACTCTCACTGGCTTCGCCCAAATTGCCATTGGTGCAGCTCTTGCGCAACCTGGTCACCGAGTCCTCGGTGGTTTGAGCATGATGCTTTGGGGAACCTTTCTGCGCGTTGTCGTAGGCCTCCATGCCACCTGGTTCGTTAACTCTGCTACACACCTCTACGGTTCGCGCCGTTTCGACACGCGCGATGAATCCCGCAATAATTGGTGGGTTGCCATCCTGACCGGCGGCGAAGGCTGGCACAACAATCACCATGCCCATCCCGTCAGCGCTCGCCATGGCCTGGCTTGGTATGAGTTCGACATCAACTACTATTGCATCTGGGTCCTCTCCAAACTTGGTCTCGCTCACAAGATCCAGATCGCCAAGTTTGATCCTCGCAATCCCAGACCTGCAGGCAGCAACTAGCCTGACCATATAACTTCCACAATCGCAGAAGACTTAATCTCATATGCACTCGGAGCCGCCAGCCATCTGGCGGCTTCGTTGTGTTGTCTGACATGGACAATGGAGTCGCCCTAAAATACAAGTGGTTACCGGACGCTGGTCGCCTGAGCCCCGCTTGACTGAATCAGCTCCGTCTCTCCTCTTGGTACAACGGAGCAAAGCTCTATCGACGACGGCGTTACTATAATCAAGTAAATAAAGTACCCTAAACCTACAAACTCCCTGCTTTCCCCTGGAGGGCTCTGGAGTTTTCTACCTAATCGGCTTCGTCACCCTTCAGTACACACCTTAGGAGAAATAAGGTATTCCGTACAACCGTGCCAATCCGATGATCGGCATTCTAGCTCTTCAAGGTGCTTACGAGGCGCATGCCAAAGCTCTGACCTCGCTTGGTGCTGAGGCAAAACTGATCCGCCGTCCCGACCAATTGCACGGTCTCGATGGCCTGATTCTGCCCGGGGGCGAGTCCACTACTTTTCTCCGCCATCTGGAGCGCGACGGCTTCTTCGCTGTGCTGTACGAGTTTGTTCGGCAAACTCCGACATTTGGCACCTGCGCCGGCGTCATCCTGCTTGCCAAAGAGGTCCACAATCCCTCCCAGGCCTCCCTCGGAGCCCTCGACATTACAGTCGAACGCAACGCGTACGGCCGCCAGTTGGACTCCACCATACTCGTTACCCCTACCGAGCTTCCCGGAGGACCTCTAGAGATGATCTTCATTCGCGCCCCGCGCATTACGCGCACTGGTCCAGTTGTTCAAACGCTTGCCACGCGCGATGTCCATCTCGAAGGCAAGCAGGTACGCTCTCCTATCCTCATTCGTCAAGGTCATCTCCTCGCTGCAACCTTCCATCCAGAGCTCTCCGCCGATACCCGTATCCACCAGTTCTTCCTCCAGATGGTCGCCAAGCGTCAAGCGCTCACATCTGCTCTGCCGGCCGAGTCCCTTTAGCCATGCGCCTCTTCGTACACACGGCCATCCTGATCCTGCTCTCTCCCATCACTCTCGCGGCCCAGACTTCGGAAGCAGCTCCCTCTCTCACATCGCGCCTCACAACCGTCCTTCAGCGCGAAGCGAACGGGCACTCCCCCACACCGGAAGAGACTGCGGGCTTCGACCCTGTCGATCCCCTGCCCACTCCTGCCGAGCTCACGGAGGCTTTGCCGTTGATCCTGAAGGCTCTTCAGAATCCGGACACTCAGGTTCGTCTATTGGCCCTCACTGCCCTCGTCGGACTCCAAACCTCCGCATCGATCTCCCTTTCGTCATCCACCACTCCAGCCTCCGCTGCGCCGATCTCCGAACCCTCTACAACTCCTGTCTCGCTTCCTCCTACAGGTGCCGCCAGCTACAAGGCGAACCTCGCCCGAGTTCTTACTCCAGCCATTCCAGCAATCGCCGCCCACCTTACCGGTGAATCTCCAGCCAATCGCCTGGAGTCCGCCATCGTCCTCGGAGGGTTCACGCCAGATCCACCCTCATCGCTCTACCCTCCGCTGCTTGCGTATCTGAAGCGTGACGATGCCGTAGGCCTCCTTGGCCAAATGGTCGTCTCCGACCTCCTGCAACTCGGTCCCGTCAGCGAAAGCACCTCCGACGCGATCGCTCGCTTTGTCCGCCGCTCAGACCAGACTGCCTCCACCCGCTCCGATCTTGTCGATGCCATCGCCTCCAAGCCTAACCAATCCCAGTCGCTCAACAAAACTCTCCTTACCTATCTCTCATCCGACGATCCTAGCCTTCGGGCCCGCCTGATTCTTTCTTTGCCTCAGCTTGATCTCGCGGCCGACGTCCTCGCCGACACCAAGGCTCAGATCGCGCAGCTTGCTGCCCTCGACCCCGCAAGCAGGCAGGACAATCTTCAAGTCATTACTGCCGCTCGATCCATTTCGACCTGCTGGACAACGACTCGCATGACTTCTGGCTGCCCTGTCTACTAAGCCGTATTCTAACGATGTGACCCCACTCAACATTCCGTCGACAAGCCTGCTTTCCTGGCTGTTGCCCCGGGATGCCTCGGCTCACGGCCCTGCTCTCGACCAGCATGTCTATCTGAATCTTTGGATCGCATTGGCCCTCCTCGCCTCTGCTCATCTCATCGGCATTCTTGGTCTTTTTCTTCAGCGGAAATCCGGTGGAAAACCTCATTCCCAAGGTTTGGTCGAGTATCTTCCGCTAGCTGCAGTCACACTTCTGTTCCTTTTTCTTACACTCCGGGCCGAGCGTCTTTGGGCCGCCACCCGCTACACCGGTCCCGACCTCTCCGCACTCCAGGTTGAAGCTACCGGCATGCAGTTCGCCTGGTACTTCCGTTACCCCGGTCCGGATGCCGCCTTCGGCCAGACCCGGCCAGGGCTCATCGCTCCTGGTGAAGGCAATCCACTCGGCCTAGACCCCGCCGACCCTCGTGGAAGCGATGACTTTGTCACCTCTGAACTTGTACTTCCGGCCGATCGCGAGGTCGACCTTCGCCTCCATGCCCAGGATGTCATTCACGGCTTCGCCGTTCCCGCCTTGCGGCTCAAGCAGAACGCCGTCCCCAACTCCGGCCATGGTCAGGACATTCACATCCACTTCACCCCCACTGTGCCGGGTACCTATGCGATCCTATGCACCCAGCTTTGTGGGCTCGGCCACTTTCGTATGACCGCCAACCTGCGCATCCTTCCCACTGCAGCCTTTGCTACCTGGCGCGCTGACCACGAAAGAGCGTCCACTCCATGACTCCTGCGACGTCTCTCCAGCATCGGCCCGGGGTTCGGTCCCTTTTCACCACCGATCACCGCGTCCTCGGCATCCGCTATCTTTTGCTCTCGCTTGCCGCCGTTGCCGCAGGAACCTTGATGTCTCTCGCGATGCGCATCCACCTTGTCTGGCCCGACCGCGTCTTTCCTTTCTTCGGCCCTGTCAAGCCTGAGGACTATCTCGCTCTGGTTACCCTGCACGGAACGCTGATGCTCTTCTTTGTGATGACGTTGGCCCCGCAGGCCGGCTTCGGCTCACTGATTCTTCCTCTCCAGATCGGCGCTCGCCGTATGGCTTTTCCGCTGCTCAACGCACTCGGCTTCTGGCTCTATCTTCTCGCCTTTCTCGTCCTACTTTCGTCGAGCTTCGTCGCAGGCGGAGCCGCCATCTCTGGCTGGACCGCTTACCCCCCACTCTCCGCGATTGCTGCTGCTGGCCCCGGCCAGGGTCTCGGCATGGACTTATGGCTGTTTTCGATCCTTCTCTTCGGCCTTGCCTCCATCCTGACCGCCATGAATTTGCTCGCCACAATCGTCGCGTATCGCTGCCCGGGGATGACGTGGGAACGCCTTCCGCTCACGGTTTGGGCGTGGTTTACCGCTGCCATTCTTACGATCATCGCCTTCTCCGTCCTGCTTGCCGCAATTATCCTGCTTTATCTCGATCGCCACTCCGGAACCAGCTTCTTTCTCCCTCTGGGCGATCTTGTGAATGGAACCCTACATACCTCCGGCAACGGCAGCCCCTTGCTCTGGCTTCATCTTTTCTGGTTCTTCGGTCATCCTGAGGTCTACATTGCCATTCTTCCGGGCATGGGTCTGACCTCCATGCTGCTCGGCAACTTTGCCCGTCGCAAGATCTTCGGCTACCGCGTCATGATTGCTACTACTCTCCTTATCGGCTTTCTCGGCATTCTTGTTTGGGGTCACCACATGTTCGTCGCCGGCCTCAATCCTTTCGCTGGAACCGCGTTCTCCATCTCCACGATGGCGATCGCGCTGCCTTCCGCCGCAAAAGTTTTTAGCTGGCTCGCGACCATCTGGCGGGCACGGCCTGCTTACACCACGCCGATGCTCTTCGCGCTCGGCTTCGTCTCCCTCTTCATCACCGGAGGTCTCTCAGGACCTATCCTTGCCCAGCCTATCCTCGATCAATATCTAAACAATACCTATTTCGTGGTAGCTCACTTCCACCTCATCATGGCAATGGCCGGCATCTTCGGTCTGTTCGCCGCTACGTACTACTGGTTTCCTCTTCTTTGCGGACGGCTCATGAACGAGTCTCTGGGCCGTTGGCACTTCTGGCTTACCTTCGTCTCTGCTTACATGACCTTCCTGCCCATGCACCTCGCCGGTCTTGAAGGAGCTCCCCGGCACTACGCTCAATTCGACGGTCTGCACAATGCTGCCGCCGTGCTGCTCGCTCCAACGCTCTTGCTTCAGCGCCACATCACCTATGCCGCCTTCCTCCTTGCCGCCAGTCAGAGTCTATTTCTGATCAATCTTGCGGTAAGTCTTCGCCGCGGGATTCTTGCTCCAGAAAATCCGTGGGCTGCCACCACCCTGGAGTGGGGTCCGTCCGAAGTACAAGACTCCGCGTCCGGCGAACATTTTCAGGTTCATCGTGGACCCTGCCACTACTTCCACAGTCCCCATGCGGAGGGCTTTCTCCCACAATGGGCACAGGAATCAAATCCGGAGTAATCTGAGTTCAACGGGACGCTTTACGTCGAGGAAATCGCAATGCCGGCTATCATCTCTCCCCCGATCACACCTCCAGGCACCGAAAAACGGCGTCGCGAACTAGAAGATGGTGACCACGGCGGAGGAAGACGTCCGCCAACCGACAAACGTACCGGCGGCAGTGGCGATCCAGACAACTGGAACGAACGCCGACGCGGACGGCCCGGTCCTCGTGAGCGTCTCGATCGATATCGTCTCGGCCTTTTTTTCGGACTCTCCGCGGTCTTCATGTTTTTCGTTGCAATCGTCAGCGTGTTCTTCGTCGCTCAGGGTAGCGGACATATCGACGCGAATGCACGCTACATCAATGAATGGCTCCCCACGGCGTTGCCGCCCATTCTGTGGTTGAACACTGCCGTCCTGCTTCTAAGCTCACTCACCATGGAGGTGGCTCGCCGCCACATGTTCCGCGAGATGCACGTAATGGACGAGTGGCTTGGACTGGGTAAACCAATTACTCGCCGCACTATGCCGTGGCTGCTTGCTACTATTGTCCTCGGTGCTCTTTTCGTCGTCGGCCAACTCTTAGCTTGGCGTCAACTTGCCACGCAGCGGGTCTTCTACTACTCCAGCCAAAGCAGCCACTCTTTCTTTCTCATCACCGGTGTGCACGGGCTTCACTTATTGCTCGGAGTCGCCGCGCTTGTAACTGCGCTGATCGGCCTGTTTGCCTCAAAGCAACTTGAGAATCGACAGATTATGGTCGATCTCGCCGCATGGTACTGGCACTCGATGGGCCTTCTTTGGCTAGCTCTTTTTAGCCTGCTTGCCTTCTGTCAATGATCCGACGCTGGCAGCGATATGCTCAATACCTTATTGTGATAGCAACAATAGTCCCAGTTGCCCGTGGACAAGGATGCAGTCAGTGCGCTGAGCAATTGCGTTCTACACCTGCCCCGGTTCAAGCCGCTTATAGACGGGCTATCGTCCTTTTGGTTTTTGCCGGGGGAGGTGTATTTGGTGGAGTTTTGCTTGCCGTGCGACGTTTCCACTAGGCAGGGTCAATCTCTTGAGCAGCTATGTTTTCTTACGTGGATCCTGCTTTTCACGACCAAGTTTCAATGCCATCATGTACCAGTCGAACTCATCGAAGAACTTGGCTGATCCCTCTACCAATTCCTGAGTCAAAGCGACACCCTCAGCACTGAGTGCCTTGTCGACCGCGGGAATGGGTTGAATGGTCGGGATGGATCCCATACCAACCTCCGGGAGCAGCGCCCTTAGCTGCATCGCCGCTCGCATCCCTCCAAACGGCGTAGTCGAGTACCCGATGATTGCCGACGGCCGATAGAAGTATTCTTCGAGGAAGTAATCAATTAGATTGGATAACCCAGAGGTCACGCTGTGGTTGTATTCAGCACACACGATGGCAAATCCGTCGGCTCTCTCATAGAGTTCTGCAAGCGGCGCTAACTTGGCTTTCAGCTCTTGGTCTTCAGGAGCTTCGCTTATTTTGAGCTGTTTCCACATTTTGTCGAGAAGTGGCAATTCCAGGGTCGCAGCATCGACTAAGTGAGCCTCATGTCCCCGTGCCTTCAGTTGCGCCATAACCCACTTTGCGGCGCGATCCCCCATGCGCTCGGAACGCGTTGAACCCTGCAAAACAGCAACAATCATCTACTTTCACCTCAATTGATTGGATGCAGCTCAGGAAGCGTAAATATGGATTACCAAACCGTGTAACCGCACGATCAAACTCCCGAACAAGATCGCGCCAGAACGAGTACTACTACCGGAGCGCCGTTTTCTTTACTAAGCCTGCTGCCGTTCCGCCTTTGCTTGCGGCCTCCTTCTTGGCCGGTACTACTGTTTTAGATGTAACCGCCGGTGCGGCACTCTTCTTTGCAGGCGCAGGTTGAACGGTTGGGCGCTTTGTTGCCGGTTTAACTTCTTTTCCCACACTCTTCGCGACGGGTTTCGACGCCACGATCTTTACTGCCGCCTTCGCCGCAACCTTCACAGCAGCGGAGCTCTTGACAGCCGGGACCACCGCCGAAGCTGTTTTGCTCGCAGACTTCGTGACCGGAGCCTTAACTTCGGCGACATCGCTCTTCGTCACCCTGACAGCCGTCTTCGACTTGCCGTGCGGGAGAAGTTTATCCCCCGGCTTTGTTGCCGCCAGCTGTTCGACCGGAGGAGGCACAACGATGACAGGCTTAGGCAGGGGTGCAACCGCGACGAGAGGCGTCACTGTCTCAGCCGGCATTTCAGGTGCGACCGCATCCGGTATCTCGGGCTCATCCACACCCGGTTCCCCAACCTCCCCGACAGCTTCCTGCTCCGCTTTCACATTTTTCTTGGCTCGCGATTTCGAAGGCTTTGCTTCCTTCTTCGCGGTGCGCGCCCGACGTAAATTCACTGGGGGAGGCGGTGCTGGAGGAGAATACGGCTCGAGAAACGCCTTCATCTCTTCAGGCGTTGTCAGTTTTCCATCCATTAATTCGAAGAACAATTTCTCAAGCAGCCCCTCGTACTCCGGGAGCTCTGGAACGATCCGCATCTCCTGCATCAGGGTGTACGGCATCTTTTGCCGCGCCGCCGGCCATTCCGTGAAGAAGCTTTTGAACTTCGCTTGCAAGGCCGGGCTCCGGCTCGAATACACCAGCCATAGCACAGCCTCCGATTTGGCGGAGGTCAGCAGCCGCCAGGATTGCGAAGGCAGCGCCGCACTTTTAGCCCCAAGCTGCGCTCCTAACTCTTTGGCCTCGCCCTCGAGCGACTTTACTGCCTCCACAAATCCCGGCCGCGGAAAGCTAGCCGTCATCGCGTCTACCTCTTTGGCAGAAAGCTTGGCCACCAGCAAAGGAAAGTTTGCCGCTGCCGTATCTGGATGAATTCCCTGCATCTGCAACTGAGTCTGCACTTCGCGCAGCTTGTCCAGTTCTGCCGCGTTCACCTTGGTTGAAGTCCATGCCGGCGCAAGATGCTGCATCCAGCCCTCGCTCTCCAATCGCTTCAAGACCCGCAGCGGATCTTCCTCATGGAAGATCTCTTCGGTCTCATAGCCGCGGTGAAACTCTGAGAGTGCGGCGATGTACCCCTCGCTTTTACCCGTTTCATACCGAGCCTGCGTCTTCTCGTCGAGCACCCAACCCAACCGCGCCATCAGCCGCGTCGCACGAATCATGCGCACTGGATCCTCGATAAAACCGTAGTTGCTGACCAGACGTAGCTCCCGGTTCTCGATGTCGGCAACTCCGTTCGACGGGTCCATGAGCAGGCCGTACGATCCTCCGTTCAGCGACAAGGCCATCGCGTTCGCGGTAAAGTCGCGCCGCCGCAGATCCTCAAGAATCGATGCCGGCTTGACGACCGGCTTACCCGGCTGCGAAAACGTGACGCTCAGCGTGCTGCTGATTTCCATGCGCACACTCCCCGGAAATTGCACGAAGAGTGCCTGTCCAGCCTGGGACTCGCCAACGATGACTCCCCCAGCCTCTTCGACGGCACTCTTCAGGCCAAGCGCATTTCCTTGAACGACCACATCCAGGTCACGCACCGGCGAGCCACTGGTCAAGTCACGTACCGCACCACCCACCAAAAAGACGGTCATCTCTGCGGCTCGAGCCAACTCTCGCACCGCCAGCAAAGCCGATCGCTGCGCCACGGAGAGACGATTTTCGAGTAGATAAATGTAGTCGGCCATACCTCTCCCGTACTCTTCGCGGCGGTTCTTGCCGTCCGATAACTTATTCATAACGCGTCACTTACGCAGTTTTATGAAGGTTGTGCAAAACCCAAATGTACCACAGCCTCTAGTTATCTGCCTATGCTTTGTTGCCGCGTGTACGGCTATCTCCGAAATCCCTCTTGAAAAGCAGTACACTGAGGTCACTCGCAGCGAACCGGCCGGCCATGCCCAGCTCCCGCAAAGAGGTAATCGTCCGCACCTTCGAGGGCACGCTGTTCCCTGGCTATCTGCCAACGACCGAGATTCTCATCGACGGTCGGGTAGAACTGCTTGATCTTGAAGGCCGCACTCTGCCCATTGCCCTTGAAACGATTCGCTGGATCGCCTTCGTCCACGACTTCAATTCCTCGAAGTTCAGGCCACTCTCTCGTCCGATCGCACACATACCACAGCCTTTCCTCTTCCCCGATCCTGGATCCGATCCGCGTCCCCGCTAAAGTACCTGCCGCAGCAGCTTCTTGGTTCATCGAATTCTGCCGTCCCTTGAATCGTCTGCTGACCTTATCGGCCAAACTTGGAAGCAGCCATATTTTGTCCCAATTCGCTACAATCCTCATCATGCAGCTTTCCGATCTGGCAGCAACGCTCGGGGCCTCCCTTGAAGGTGACGGCTCAGCCCAGATCACCGGCGTCTGTGGCATCGAGCATGCTGGCCCCGGTCAGGTTACCTTTGTTTCAAACAAGCGCTATGCGGCGCTCGCCCGCACGACTCAAGCCAGCGCCATTCTGGTCGAGCCTTCGTTTCCCTCGCTTCCGACGCCTACTCTTCGCGTAGCCGACCCGTATCTCGCCTTCGCCAAGACCATCGAGCTCTTTTACGAGCCACCCTCCTATTCTCCCGGCATCCATCCCACCGCCGTCATCGCCCCGTCCGCTCACATTGGAGCCCGCGCCCACATCGGCGCCTATGTTGTCATCGGCGATCACGTCACGCTTGGCGAGGGTGCAATCCTCCACCCCCACGTTGTGCTTTATCCGTATGTTGAAGTTGGCAAAGACTTTACCGCACACTCCCATGCCGTCGTCCGGGAGCACTGCCGGATCGGCGACCAGGTCACGCTTCAAAATGGAGCCATCGTCGGTGCCGACGGTTTCGGTTTTGCGCGCATCCCTGCCGAGCCAGGCCAACCCGCCTGGTACAAAATCCTGCAGTCCGGCCCGGCTGTTCTCGAAGACCACGTCGAGGTTCAGGCCAACGCCTGCGTCGATCGCGCTTCGGTCGGCGAGACGCGGGTCGGCCGAGGCGCGAAGATTGACAACCTTGTCCAGGTAGGCCATGGCTCGAGCGTCGGCGAGAACACTCTACTCTGCGCCCAGGTCGGTCTTGCCGGGTCAACCTCGGTGGGCCGCAACGTAATTCTGGCGGGGCAGGTCGGCGTCGCCGGCCACTGCACCATCGGCGATGGCGTTGTCGCCACCGCACAAAGCGGCATTCCCAACGACGTTGCGCCCGGCAAGATCGTCAGCGGTTATCCAGCCATTGAGAATCGCCAGTGGCTGCGCGCGGTGGCCCTCTTCAACCGCCTGCCCGGCCACCTGCGCGAGCTGAAGCGCCGGCCAAACTGACTGGTATCCTTGCACATGCGCTTCTTCCGCCAGCTGGCCATTGCCCTCCTGCTCTTCCCTTTGGCCGGCTGCCACTCACACTATATAGATGCCTCGCTGCGCAATCGCACCCAGCAACCGATCAGCCTGGTAGAAGTGGACTACCCCAGCGCCAGTTTTGGAACCCAGACCCTCGACCCCGGCAAAGAGTATGCCTATCGTTTTAAGGTGCTCGGCTCCGGCGCGCTTAAGCTCATCTATACCGATGCCGCGAACCAGGAGCACACTATTCCGGGTCCCGCACTGAGCGAAGGCGACGAAGGACCACTTGTCATCACCGTAACGGCTGCGGGCGTCAGTTGGTCTCCTCCGGCCAAGAAAAAGTAGTTCATACAATCGCTGGTCTTTCACCTCTTTCGTAACCGGTATCATACGGCGTCAGCAGGTGCCTGGTTCTCTATGCAAATCTACAAAGAGACGTGACGTTTTACCAGAGTCGCCCTATCTCCATACCCGGTTAGCCTTGCGTTGCAGGCGTTCGTGCAAGCAGGCTGATCATGCACTCACGGAGCCCTCGCATGGACACCCGGATCGATCGTCGCAACTTTCTTCGCACCTCCCTTGCCGCCGCCGGTGCTCTCGCCGTTACGGATCCTGCCAGTGCGGAGCTTGTCTCCTCAGCTCAGCCCGGCCCACAGCTGACGGGCGCCACCTTCCCCAAGGATTTCCTTTGGGGAACCGCCACGGCTGCCTTTCAGGTTGAGGGCGCCTGGAAGGAGGACGGCAAAGGCGAGTCCATCTGGGACCGCTTTACCCACACTCAAGGAACGATTCGCGGCGGTGCCACCGCGGATGTCACCTGCGATCACTATCACCGCTTCAAAGAGGATATTGGCCTCGTTCAGCAGCTCAACCTCAAAAGTTATCGCTTCTCCATCTCCTGGCCTCGCATCCAGCCTACCGGCACGGGGCCGGCGAATGCCAAAGGCCTCGACCACTACTCCCGCCTAGTCGACACCCTGCTCGCTGCCGGTATCCGGCCCTTTTGCACGATGTATCACTGGGATCTTCCCCAGGCACTTGAAGACAAAGGCGGCTGGCCTAACCGCGACCTCGCCGGCTACTACGCCGACTATGCCGCGATCCTCGGCAAACATCTGGGTGATCGCATTACGGTGTGGGCACCCTTCAACATGCCCTGGACGTTCGCCTATCTCGGCTATGGCGCCGGAGCCTTCCCTCCCGGCAAGGCCGACTACACCCTCTTTCTACGCGCTGCGCACACGATCTCGCTCGCGCAATCGCAGGCGCTGCGCGCGCTCAAGGCCGTCTCGTCCCAGGCCTCTGTCGGAAGCGCCTATGGCATGGCCCCGGCTTACCCCAAGACCAACAGCGAAGCCGATCGTGCCGCCACCGCCCGCTACCATGCCATGAACAACGTCTTCTTCCTCAACGCAGCCATGCGTGGCGAGTATCCCAAAGCGTTCGTCGGCGCAATCCCCTACAAAGAGATGGGCTTCCAACCGGGCGACGAAACCATCATGAAAGCTCCGCTGGACTGGGTTGGCTTTCACTATTACACCCGTCGTATCGTCTCCGATGCCACCCCAGGTGCGTCGGCCGGCGGTGCCCAATTCGGCACCGAAACCGAGCTCGACGGTGCCGAAGCCGCCGGCCGTGACCGCTACACCCGCTTCCACGCCGAAATGCCCACCGAAGGTCCGCTTACCGACGCCGGCCTCGAAGTCTACCCGCCCGGCATCCACGACCTGGTCATGCAGATCTCCCGCGAGTACAACTTCCCCACCATCGAGATCACCGAGAGCGGCTGCAGCTACCTCGATGCCCCCTACGCCCGTGAAGGCGGCCGCATCCCCGATCTGCGCCGCATCGACTTTTTCCGCAGCTACCTCCAGCAACTCGCCCGCGCCCTTGCCGGCGGAGCCAAGGTCCGCTCCTATCACGCGTGGACCCTGCTCGATAACTTCGAGTGGGCGGACGGGTACAGCCAACGCTACGGCCTGACCTACGTCGACTTCCGCGACCAGAGACGGACCCTCAAAGACTCCGCTCTCTGGTACGGTCGCGTAGCCGCCGCCAATCGCCTCGATCTCTGACCCTTGTCGCCTGTCACCTCTACGTTCCCAGAGCCGCTTGGTTGCGAAGGAACGGCAAAGCAAGGCTCACCATTTTCAACCTTATGATCGCTGTCTAGATTTGGAGGCATACAACGGCTGAACCGAATCCTGTGGGACATCACTCTTCTGCGCAGCTCCGCGCAGACACGCGTGGTTTTACGCCTAAGTTCGCCCAGGTGATAAATCATCCTGCGTCCTTGCCTGACTTACAGCGCAGGCCGGAACGGGAAGCTTGCCCTTGTGCCTTTCTTCTGCACCCTTATGCTCGACAAACTCCCTCCCGGAGAGTACGAATGCGAGAAGGCTGTTCTTGATTCAACAGATGGAAATCTGGCGAAGCTCGGTCTCACTGTTTCATAACAGCACTCATACAAGAGCGTGATTGTTAGTGATCTTAAAAGTGCATTTTTGGCGAAACCTCCGTGCGACCATCTGCTTGCTGCTGGCTTGTACCGCTGCTTC
>CALMVK010000035.1 GCA_937873145.1 uncultured Granulicella sp.
GTGTATAGATCACGGCTGCGTCGCCGCTTTCAATCCTGCATTGAGCACGCTGTCTGTCCCGTGCGACAGATCCAGCCGTGTCACATGTGCTGAGATGTCGGGAGGAACGCCGACTCCCACGAACTCCTTGCCGTCGGGAAAGCTGTCGTGTTTTGTACATATCCGTGCCAATCCACCCCCGGGTAGATTGAAGATCAGTGGCTGCCCAGTACTCCCACCTGTCGCCTCACCCACGATTAGGCCGCGCTTGCTCGTTGCGAACATTACCACCAGATCTTCCGCGGCAGAAAAGGTCCGCGGTCCTGTCAGCATGACGACCTTGCCTGCAAAGTGGTGCGCAGAATCGGGAGATAGGCTCGCCGCTGGAAACCGCAACGTGGGCTCCGCTTGTCCTTGCGCTCGATACGTTGCAACCCACTCGGGTGACTCTTGGCGCTGCAGCATGACCGGTTTGTCAATCAGCGTCGCCAAAATATGGGTCCCAATCTCAGTGCTGCCGCCACCATTGCGACGCAGATCCAGGATTATGGCCTTGGCTTTGCTGAGCTCGGGCCAGTGCTTGTCCCACTCCTCGTCATCTTTGTTGTCGCCGAACTCATTCAGAGCCACATACGCCACACCTCCCGGAAGCGTCCGGAACGCAAAGGCCTCAGCCGGTGAAAAGAAAGTGGAGGGCACCATGGAGGGCACTATGAAGTCATGCCGCGTCTGTTTCCCTTCGGTCGTTCCAACCAGAAGATGGAATATCGTACCTGCAGAGCCTTCAAACAGAAACATCCCGTATGTTCGATCTTCGAGGTCCTGCGGACTGCTGGCGGTCATATATGGCCGCACATTCTTGTCTGCATAGTCCTTCACCGGCAGGCCGTTGACCTGCAGTACCTCATCGCCTGGCTTCACGCCTTGCATGTCAAACGTCGGATCGAGGCTACCCGTCACCAACACTCTCCCGTCGATCAGGCGTGTCGTCACCGGCATCCAGTACTGCCGCAGTTCCTCCGGCTCAAATACACCCGTATGCCCGTCCTGCAGCAGCACGTAAAAGCGCCGCAGCACCTTGTAGTAGTCCGCAGTGGACTTCGTTGCCAACACCTCCGGGAGGTAGCTCCTGTACGCAGCATCCCAATTCAGCTGGGGCACGTGCCAGAAGTTTGCGAATCCAAACTTCGCCTCCGCCCACAGCTCGCTCAGCCCGGCTACCTTGTCCGCATCGCTCAAGTTCACGGAATAAGCCGTCTTGAACGCAGCCGTCCCCCACCGCGTTTCCTGCGCCTTATTAAGGCTTTCCATGCGAGCCAGCAACGCGATAAAGCGTGCATCCCCATGCAGTGAAACTAGGTCGCTGTCGATTGCCGTATGTTCCCGGTCGCCCCAGCCATCTTCTACTGCCTGCGTTAGAACATCAACAGCATGCTCGTTTTCCCCATTCAGAGCTAAGCTGCAGGCCTCGTTGTACTCATCGTTCGCGCGTTGGCCGTCAGTAGCTAGCGCCACTGCCTGCCGATAAAGCCGAACGGATTCGCCATACTGCTTCTGGCTGTATGCGGCGTTTGCCAGCGCCTCTAAGTCGACGATACTCGTGGACGAAGATGATCCAGTTTGGGCAAAAGCGTGCCCGCCGCCAAGACAGGAGAGTGAAACTCCAAGAAAAAGGCATCGAAGGCCCAAGAGTCGCATGCTGTTTTTACGATAGCCTCGTTCCAAATGTTCCTTCAAAGCGTCTACCCTCGTCTAAATCAGACTTGCATAACAGGACCTGCCGGGAGTCGTTTCAAGATTGGTAACGAGAAACGCCGTAAGCGGAAAGGTTGGCACGCCTGCGTTCTACGGAGCATGGGCAAGCACGCGCTGCACCTGGACTGCGCTCCACTGCCCCCCGCGAGGCGCATCCACCGCACGCTCGTTCAGCTCGGCAGCGATAGCGCGTAGCGTGCTGATTCCCTTCCCTTGGATCTCCGCTATGACCGGCAGCACCTGAGCCCTTCCCTTTGCCGCCTGAGCGCTAAAGGTCTGCCGTGCAGCCGCGCCGATTTCCGCGAATCGTTCCGGAGACACACGCCGGCCACCCAGTACGGTCCCACGTTCCTTTGCTGCAGCCAGTGCCGCCTTCGTTCGCTTACTGATGGCCTCGGCTTCCTGCTCCGCGACAGCGGCCAGGATGTGAACAACGAAACGGTTTGCGCTTGGCATGTCGACGGCCAGGAACTCCACACCTGATTCCATGAGCCCGGAGATGAAATGGACGTTGCGGGCGAGGCGGTCCAGCTTCGCGATGACCAACGTTGCCTTCTGCTGCCGGCATAGCCGAAGGGCCTCGGCGAGTGCCGGACGGTCGTTCCGCTTGCCGCTCTCGATCTCTACGATCTCGCGCAGGAGTGTCCAGTCGCCGCCATTGAGGTGTGCCGCCACGGCTGCGCGTTGCGCTTCCAGGCCCAACCCACTTGCGCCCTGCCTGACCGTGGACACGCGCAAATAGCTGACAAATCGGCTTTTGGGTACTCTGACCATCGCTTGTTACATCTTATCAACATCCGTAGAAAGAATGTAACAGGGCTGCTGACAGCGACGATCTGGACGCTTTTGGGACGAATCAGAAGGTTTGTTACTCCTTTCTTCATACCATATATGCTATAAAATGAGTTATGAAATGCAGTGGACGGTTGAAACTCTGAATGACGTGGTAGACGCCGAACTGGCAGCCTTGCCGGAGGATATGCGGGCGCGGTTCGATTACATCGCGGAGCTGATCGAAAGTTTCGGCTTGGAGAAGGTGCGGGAGCCGCATGTGAAGCATTTGCAAGGCCCGCTCTGGGAGATGCGCATGAAGGGCCGCGACGGCATATCCCGCGCGATCTACGTGACGGCAACTGGGCGGCGCGTGGTGGTGGTGAGGGCTTTCGTTAAGAAGACGCAGGCGACGCCACGCAAGGAAATCGAAATTGCATTGAAAAGAGCAAAGGAAATGAAGCCATGACCACATCGAGAGAGTTGCACAGGAAATGGATGAAGGACCCGAAATATGCCAAGGCATACACCGATCTGGCCCCGGAGTTTGCGGTTGCTCGCGCCGTGATCGAGGCGCGGGTGCTAGCTGGATTGACGCAGGAAGAACTGGCGGAGCGGATGGACACTACACAATCGTCGATCGCCAGGCTGGAAAGCGGGCGCGCCCGGCCTTCGACAGATACCTTAGAACGGCTGGCCGTCGCCACCGGCACCAACCTAAAAATCAGTTTCACTTCCAAGCACAGTTGAACCAGGTATCAAACTCAGCACTTCAAAACCTCACCGACTCACGTTATATATTTCTATAGCCCTATCACGCTATAGGAGAACAATCATGCAAGTGATAGCGACCATTGGTCAGAAAGGCGGCAGCGGAAAGAGCACCCTCGCCCTCGCTCTCGCAGTCGAAGCGCACCGGGCTGGTCGTTCCGTGGCCGTCATCGACCTGGACCCGCAGACGACAGCCTCGAACTGGAGCGACCGGCGCAGCGACGAGCAGCCCGCCGTCGTTTCGTGCCAAGTCTCTCGTTTGCAGCAGGTCTTAGACGCAGCCGCAAAGGGCGGCGCAGACCTCGCCATCATCGACACGCCCGGCAAGCTGACGGACGCCCTAATCGCCGCAGCAAAGGCCGCCGATTTCGTTATGGTGCCGATCCAACCCCAGCTTTACGACATCGAGACGCTCGCCAGCCTGAAAGACGTTCTCATGCTCGCGAAGAACCCGGCCTGCGCTGTTGTGGTGAATCGTGCGCCCGTACAGGGTAAGCGGCATATCGAGACGCAGGATGCGGCGCGGGTCCAAGGCTTCACCGTTTGTCCGGTGGTGATCCATAACCGGGCTGCGCATGGCGATGCTGGCAACGTCGGACGCAGCGCCGCAGAGATGGAGCCGAACGGACGCGCCGCCCAAGAGATTACAGCCCTATATTCCTATATTGCTATAGCACTCACGGAGACAGACCATGAAAAAGTCCGCATTAGCCGTAGGGCTTGAAGCCGCAGCGGGCCGACCGGCGGCAGCAACCGCAACCGAAACGGCCATGCCAAGCGCCGCTGTTAAGGCTTCCAGCCTAGGCGTAACCGTGATGATAGGCGCGCACTATCCGAGCGAGGTCCGCAGGGCGTTGAAGCTCCTAGAAGCCGAAACCGGCAGACGCTTAAAACCCCTATTGGCTGAGGCTATCAATGATCTGTGCGCGAAGTACGGCAAACCGCAGCCCTGCACTATAGAGGACTAGAGGCATATAGGGCTACAGGTCTATAGGAAAAATGATGAGCAGATCGGAAGATAGGCGGCAGGGCGAGGGTGACGATGACGGGGGCCTAACCTCGTTATCAGCATTGCTTCCCGGCATTCTGGACGGCATCTCCCTTGCACCGCCGCCGAAGCCAGTAACACAGCAGGGAAGGCACCACCACACAGTTGGTAAGCAGATCGAGGAACTGCTTGCGATCCCGCAGGACAGCCCGGAGATGGGCTTCATGACGCGGATCATGGCCTTGTGTAGTTTGCCACGGACCGACCCCGGCGACCGGCTTCAGTACGTGCGCGAGACCGGCCCATACTCTCTTGTGATGATTGCGGGCGGCAAGAACAAGCTCCCCTATGGCAATCTGCCCCGTCTATTGCTGGCATGGGTTTGCACCGAGGCTGTAAGAACGCAAAGCCGACAGTTGCAGCTCGGGCATTCCCTAGCGGCTTTCATGCGCGAGCTCGGCATGTTGTCCGATAGCGGAGGAAGCCGAGCCGACCGAACGCGCCTACGGAACCAGATCGACCGTCTGTTCAATGCGCATGTGCAGCTGATCTACGAAACGCCGGGACGCAAGCGCACCATCTCATCCACGGTAGCCGACGAAACGGATCTTTGGTGGGACTACAAAAGCCCGACACAGGACACCCTATGGCAGAGCCGCATCTCGATCGGAGAGCGACTTTTCGAGGAGATCATTGCGCACCCCGTGCCGATCGACATGCGCATCCTTAAAGCCATGCGGCGGTCATCGCTCGGCCTTGACCTGTACATGTGGCTTTCGTACAAGACGTTCAGCCTGTTGACCACGACCGGGGAGAAGTCGCAAAGGCTTTCATGGCACCAGCTTTATAGCCAGTTCGGCAAAGACCCTGTCGCCGACAAGGACACGGTGCAGAACTTCCGCAAAGACGCCATGCGCGAATTGAAGAAACTGAGACTTTGCTGGCCGACGCTCGACTACAAGACGCCTAAAGGGTTTCTGGAAATCCGAGGCTGTATGCCGTCCATCCCGCCGAAGGGAATAGGCGAAAAGAGGGCAGGGAAGCCCGTAGAGCGGCGTTAACAGTTTTTCGTGAGTAGGGTGTCACCAAACCTTTAGACGCACCACGGCCCGCCCAATGCGAAATAACGCATGGTTCAAAGCCAGGCGTCTTTACCTGTGCGGAAGTCTGTTGAATTACAAAGATTTCCACGCTGAAACACCACACTTGAAAAAATTCTTACGTTTTGTTTATTTTCAACGAGATAGCGCCGCTGAAACACCACACCTTCAATTTATTCACGCTGAAACACCACACCTAAACAAGTAGTTAAGACAGATAGTCAATTCAATCAAGTAGAAGGCGCGGTCTCGCTGTGCAAACTCGTTAGGCAATTAGACCATTTTTACCTTTAGGTGTAGGTGCCAAAACGTAGCCTCAGCCAAGCTTGGGCGTCCT
>CALMVK010000036.1 GCA_937873145.1 uncultured Granulicella sp.
GGTGACAACATCCTGGGGGTCGGTTTCAGTGGCGTAGCAAAATGTCGCTGAGACGGATACCTTGCCTGGAAGTGCGCTGCTCGGAACAGGGATTCTTGCCCGCAGATATTTGCCCGGCTCAAGCGTGCCTTGGTAGAGGACATGAACGACACCCGGCCGGCACACGATCATCTCTTCGATGTCTGTAGGGATTCGACCCCAGCCGACTTCGTGACAATCGTGTCCAGCGTCATCGCTATGATGAATTAGAAGAGCTTTCAACGCGATCGGTTGGACGACGGAACCCAAATATGTGCGAATGCCCAAGGCAGCGCGAAGAGCAAGAGGAGACGAAAAGCTGGTTCCCATTGTCGCGACCGCCTTGCCGGCGTCCTTTCCTAAAACCCAGAAAGGCTCTTTCTCGGAGCCGCCGAAGGCAACGAGGTCCGGCTTCATGAGACCAGGACTGCGGCCGGGACCAAGCGAACTATAGGGCGTCCGCTTCCAGGTCTTCTTTGTACTGTCACTCGCTCCAACGCCGAGAACATTCACGGCATCAGAAGGCGACTGAATTCTCGCCACACCAGAGGCGAGATCACTTTCGCCCGTGTTTCCAGCCGCCACCGTGACGAAGGTCTTGCCATTTGCGAAAAGCTGATCGAGCTTAAGAGTCCACAAGTGAACGTCGTTGTCGTTGAACGCGACCTCTGGCCCTAGGCTCAGGTTCACAAAGTCATACTGTTTCTGGGTAAGAACGCTTGTGATGCGCTCAAGAACCTCGTAGTAGTTACCCTCTGGATCAGAGGTGTTGTCGTCTATAACGCGGTAATGATCAACTGCTGCAAAAGGTTGGGGTAGAGCAACCCCCTTTTGCAGCGAGCCGAACAGCACCGATGATGTGACGCCCAGGCCATGTTCCTGTGCAGGACCAGAAGCCGTTCCAAGGTTTGAAGTCTTTTTCCTCTTCACCCAGCGATCTAGGCCTGTCCCATCAGGAACACCACCATCAAAAACTGCAACGCGGAGGTCAGTATTGATGGGCCCTTGTTCAGGCAGGACGTAAGGAAAGCCTCCAACGCTGATACTTCGTAGTGGCGTGACTGGCTGTAGTTCGCGCAACTTCGGCATCTCTCGTGCGACGCGCAGGAATGAATACTTTGCCATCTCCACGTGCAGTTCTTGAGGCACTCGGACACCCATAAAGCAAAGGCCCTCGACCTGGACCCGGCGATCCACATCAATTCTCACATCGAGCGTTCGCATATAGTCCCGGAAACCTTCAATGACGTAGCCCGACGATCCATGGAGCACGACTTCGAGAAGAGGAGCTTCTTTGCTTTTGCGCACGGGCTGTAAACGAGATTGTGGAGGTGCGAGGTAGACATCTTCCACACGTACCAACTCCGCTGCTCCTGCCCTCGTCTCCGACCAGCCGCTTACGGCTGCCGCCCACGAACGGAATTGATCTCTTCGTCCAGCCACAAAAATCTCGGCAGTAGGAGTGGGTGGTGGCAAAAGAGGAGTATTGGCTGCGGCTTTTCGCTTGCTTGCCTTTGCTCCTTTATCCGGAACGATTTGCTGCGTTCGGCTGCCGATTGGAGCTAATCCCACGGCCTGGAAGAGGGCCGCGGGAAAGTAGCTCTTAGCGAGGTAGGCTGGATGGAGCGTGATGACTCCGACTGCTTCATCGTGTGGACATGCAGCAGAGGGCAGCGAATCCACCGCCTCAGTGAGCGAACTCAACTTCGGAGCTAATCGCCTCTTAGATTCCAAGAACGAGTATGGATTCTGCTTGTTGGGCTTCGTTTTTGGAGGCCCAAGTCGCTCAGTGAGTCGTTCGCCGTATCCGAGTAGATAGTTTCTGACTTCTGCCATCAGTTCACCTGCTTAACAGCTTTGCGGATTGTGTCCCGACTTACGCCGGTCCATTCATTCACTTCCCTTTGCGATAGGCCTGTTTCTAAGAGATCCAATGCGAGCTGCGATCTATCGTCGCGAGACAAAGACTGAGAGCGGCTGTGGATTACACCCTTCAGCTGATCTGAGAAGGGCTGTTGACGAATGATCGCTTGCCGTTTGGCGCGCAGCACCTCTCGTTCTACATCTGCGTAGGAAAAGCCCTGCAGGGCTTTCGCTAGAACCCTGCTCCAGGTCGCCGCCCTCTCGTTGTCTCCAACAAGCCGAAGAACGGACTCTCTCATCTGCTCTTCGAGTGGCATTGGAAAGTCAATCTGCACTTCGAAACGACGCCATACTGCCGGATCTAGCAATTCGGGGTGGTTTGTCGCAGCCACTAGAAGTCCGGTTGCTGGCCATTCGTCAATTTCCTGAAGCAAGACCGTGACAAGCCGCTTTAGCTCGCCCACCTCTGCGGCGTCATCTCTCCTTTTGGCAATCGCGTCGAACTCGTCCAGAAGGAACACGCAAGGAACACCCTTTGCAT
>CALMVK010000037.1 GCA_937873145.1 uncultured Granulicella sp.
ATGCGGCGCTCTACTGGCTGGCGCGCATGCTAGAGGCGGGCGAGGACCCGATGTATTGCGCGCGGCGGATTGTGCGGATGGCAATCGAAGACATCGGGCTGGCGGCTCCGGAGGCGCTGAACCTGTGCCTGTCGGCGCGCGACGCGATGCACTTTCTGGGTTCACCGGAGGGCGACCTGGCGCTTGCGCAGGCGGTGGTCTACCTGGCGCTCGCGCCCAAGTCGAACGCGGTGTACACGGCCTACGGCGCGGCGGTTGAGGATGTACGCAAGACCGTGGCGGAGGCGGTTCCACTGCATCTGCGCAACGCGCCGACCAAGCTGATGAAGAGCCTGGACTACGGCAAGGATTACCAGTACGCACACGATGTGGAGGGCCGGGTGGCGGACATGGAGTGCCTGCCTTCGTCGCTGGCCGGGCGGCGATACTATCAGCCCACGGATCAGGGTCGGGAGCGGCAACTGGCGGCGCGCATGGAAGAGATTGCGCGGATTAAAGGCTCGCGGCAAGACTGAGCTCGTGGTAAAAAGTGGGTGTTCGCCAATCCATCTGAATGAGGATGTGTGCCATGACTCCTGTGCCCCCGCTTACTCCGTACCTGACCGTTACCGACGCTGCTGGCGCGGTTGAGTTCTACAAGAAGGCTTTTGGCGCGACGGTGGATGGCGAGGCGCATCGGATGCCGGGCTCGGACAAGATCATGCATGTACGGCTGCTGATCAACGGAAGCCTGATCATGATGGCGGATGACTTCTCGGATTCGATGGGCGGCCCGTGCATGACACCGGCCAAGCTGGGCGGGTCACCGATTGTGCTGGCGTTGCAGGTGGACGATGCGCGGAGCTTCTGGGACAAGGCGGTGGCCGGTGGAGCGACGGCGACCATGCCGCTGGCGGATATGTTCTGGGGCGAGCGGTATGGCCAGTTTACGGATCCGTATGGGCATCGCTGGTCGGTCTCGCAGACGCTCACGGTGTTGTCGGACGAGGAGATGCAGGGTGCGGCGCAGAAGGCGTTGGATGAGAAGGGTACGCTGATGGGTGAAGCTGCGGAATGAGAATCTTCAAAGTGTCAGGGAAGGCAACCGCAGATTCCCTTCCAAAGCGGCATCGTTCACGCTGCTGCAAGCCTTGGACCTCGCGGCTAAGTGAGCAGGAACTATTTGGCGTCCCGCTCGATAGCTTTGAGGACGAGCGACTGGGTCAGGAGCTCGGGCAGCACGTCCGCGGCGCTGGTGGTGCTCGCAGGATAGATGACGTAGGTCGGCACGCCGCTGCGGTCGATGGACTTGAGCTGGCGGGTGATCTCGGGGTCGTACTGCG
>CALMVK010000038.1:0-29845 GCA_937873145.1 uncultured Granulicella sp.
TTTTCGGCGTTCCTGATCGAGCGCGACACAGAAGGATTTTCGGTTGGCAAGGAAGAACACAAGCTCGGCATCCGAGGCTCTTCGACCTGCCCGCTGATTCTGAACGACTGCAAGATTCCGGTTGAAAATTTGCTGGGCACTGCGGGCAAAGGCCACCAGATTGCGTTCAACATTCTGAATGTGGGCCGCTACAAGCTTGCCGCGAGCGCGGTGCGAGGCATAAGCATCGCCTTCCGGGATGGCGTTCGCTACGCGAAGAACCGCGTCGGCTTCACCAAACCGATCACCGCGTTTGGCCTGGTACAGAAGAAGATTGCCGACACAGCCGCTGAGCTCTATGCCACGGAGTCGGTCGTGTACCGTGTGGTGGGCGCGATCGACGCTGCGTTGGCGGAGCTCGATGCGGCTTCCCCCACTTACTACCAGCAGGTGCAGAAGTGCATTGAGGAGTTTGCGGCCGAGTGCTCGATTCTGAAGTTTACCTGTTCAGAGATCCTGGACCGGGCCGTCGACCAGATGCTGCAACTGCATGGCGGCTACGGATATGTCGAGGATTTTCCGGCGGAACGCAGCTATCGCGATGCGCGCATCAACAAGATTTACGAAGGCACCAACGAGATCAATCGCCTGATTACCACGGGTTGGCTGATCAAGCGCGCGCTGCAGGGGAATTTGGCCCTGATGCCGGCGATCGAGAAGGTGTCTGCAGAGCTCACGGCCAAGCAGGCGGATGGGTCCGCGCAGCACGGCGAGCTCGCAGCGGAGTTCGCGCGTTTGGCGGCAAGCAAGAAGACCGCTCTGTACTGCCTGGGCCTGGCCGTGGCGAAGTTCGGCAAGGATCTGTCTGAGCAGCAGGAGGTCATGGGTGCCTTGGCTGAGGTGATCGCAGAGGTTCTGATTCTGGATTCCACGCTGCTCCGCACAGAGAAGATGGCCGGTGCGAAGCCGATGGCGGCCATGCTGGCGCGTCACTATACCGCGATCTCGTTCGCTCGGTTGAAAGCGGCAGCAGAGCGTGTGCTGGGTGCGCTGGCCGAGGCAGAGGATGCGGTGCTGGAGGATTCCATGGCGACGTTGCACTCGCTTACGGCGCAGGCTCCTTTCAACACCGTCGCTACGGGACGTGCGATCTCGGCCTACATGGTTGAGGCTGGGCAGTACACCCTGTAACGGAGTGGGGATACGATGCATATTTTGTCAGTGATTCGTCAAGTGCCGGATGCGGAAGAGAACATCAAGCTGAAGGACGGCAAGGTCGATCTCAGCAGCAGCAAGCTGGTGGTGGACACGATGGATGAGTACGGCATCGAGCAGGCTTTGCGTCTGCGCGATGCCGCACCCGGATCGGAGGTGATCGTCCTGGCGATCGGTCCGGACCGCTGCGAGCAGGCGCTGCGGACGGCCTTGGCCATGGGTGCGGACCGGGCTGTGCTGGTCGTTGCCGAGCCTTCCCTCGATGTGATTACGGTGAGCAAGGTCGTTGCCGAGATTGCAAAAAAAGAAGGAGCGGACCTTATTTTTTGCGGAGGCCAGCAAGCCGATTGGGATAGTCAAGCGTTAGGCGCGGCTACGGCGGAACGGCTGGGCTGGCCGCAGGCTACCTGGACGAACGTGCTCGCGGCGGAGAGCGGCAAATTGGTGGGCAAGCACGATGTGGACACGGGCAGTGAGGAGTTTTCGCTTGCCCTGCCGGCGGTTGTGACCACGCAACAAGGCCTGAACGAGCCGCGCTATCCGACCTTGCCCAACATTATGAAGGCGAAGAAGAAAGAGCTCCGTAGAAATGCGCTCGCCGATTTCAACGTGACGCCGAAGCTTGAGTCGATGGGCGAGGCGCTCCAGGTGCGTAGCCGTAAACGCACGATTCTCGACGGCAAGGATGTGAACACGGCCGCGGCCAAGCTGGTCGATCTGCTGCGCAACGAAGCAAGGGTGATCTGATGATTTTGATGGTGGCCGAACATGCAAATGGCAAGCTAAGCAAGAGCGTGTATGAGATGACGGAAGCGGCGCGCACGCTGCAGCGCGAAGGCCCGATTACGCTGCTGGTCTTGGGCAAAGAGGTCAGCAAGGCAGCGGCTGAAGCGGCGCTGCTGGCCGATCAGGTATTGGTCGGCGATCTGCCCGCGCTGGCCGAGTATGACGCGGAGGTGTGGGCTGCGGCGATCGCGCAGATCGCCCAGGAAGGCGAGGCGCATACCATCCTGATGTCTGCCACTCGCAGCGGACGTGAGTGCAGTCCTCGGGTTGCGGTGAAGTGCGATGCAGCGTTGATGGAAGATGCCATCAGCTTGAGCGTCGTGGGAGATGCGCTCGAGGCGGAGCGCTATACGTTTCTGACCCGCGTGACTGAGCGCGTTCGGGCGAGAGGGCCTGTGACGGTGGTGACGATTAAGCCCGGTGCCTTTACGCCGGCCAAGCCGAACGGCTCCGCTGCCGAGCAGTATGACGTTGAGTTGACGCTGCCGGAGCGGCGGTTGAACGTGACGCAACGGATGACGGAGAAGAGTGAACGGATCGCACTGGCGGAGGCCGACTCAGTCGTCGCCGGGGGCCGTGGTGTGGGCACGCCGGAGGCGTTTGCGGAGTTGGTGGAAGGGCTTGCCGACCAGCTTGGAGCTGGAGTTGCCGCAACCCGGGCCGTGGTGGACGCAGGGTGGAGACCGTACGCGGAACAGGTTGGGCAGACCGGAAAAACGGTGCAGCCCAAGATTTACTGGGCGCTCGGCATCTCGGGCGCGGTGCAGCATCTTTCCGGCATGGGGAAGAGCAAGATGATTATCGCGATCAACAAGGATGCGGAGGCGCCGATCTTCAAAGACACAGACTATGGCATCGTCGGCGACTTGAAGGAGATTGTGCCGGCGCTCATCCGCGAACTCAAAACGACGGCCTGATTCAGGCGCGGAACAGCAGGTCTGGATATCCTTTCGCTTACGCAAAAAACGCTGTTTCTGCTCTTCGCCCTGGTCACCTCGATGCTGGGCGCAAGAGGGTTCTACCGCCTTTACCGTCGCATCGCTGCTGGACGAACCGACACCGATGCACGGCTGAACCAGCTTCCGCGCCGGGTGATTTATGCGTTGGTTACGACGCTGACCCAGAGCCGCACCTTCCGCAACCGGCGGGTGATCAGCTTTTTTCATTCGCTGATTTTTTATGGTTTTACCTTCTACCTACTGGTCAACCTGGTCGATGGCATGGAAGGCTTTGCCTCTTTTTCGATCCGTTCCACCAGCACGCTTGGCGCTGTCTACAACTTGCTTGCCGATGTGCTCAGCGTGGGGGTTCTGGTCGGTGTGGTTGCGCTGGTGGTTCGGCGCTTTGCGCTTCCAAGCCGGCGCGACTTCCGCTTCAACGAGCGGACTCTGCTGCATAAAGACGTGCAAAACCGGTATGTGACCCGTGACTCCATGCTTGTGTCGGCGTTTATTCTTTTTCACGTGGGCAGCCGCGCGCTTGGTGCCGGCGCAAAGCTTGCCCAAGACGGCCGAGATCGTTTTCAGCCGTTCGCTTCGCTGCTCAGCCACTTGTTCTCGCAACAGAATGCCGCGAGTTGGCGCGTCTTCGGCTACTGGGGTGCGCTGGGAAGCGTGCTCGCGTTTCTGGCGTATTTTCCTTATTCCAAGCACATTCACATCTTCATGGCGCCTGCGAAATATCTGGTCGCACGGTCTGTGGCGAGTGGCGTGCTGCCCGCGGTTGTCTTTGAACCGAGTGCGGAGCCGCCAACTGCGGAAGCTCCGGGTGTGCTCGCTGAGGAGCCGGAGGTTCTGCTTGGAGCGAACAAGCTGGAGCAGCTAGCGTGGCCGCGTCTGCTGGATGCGTATGCGTGTATCCAGTGCAATCGTTGCCAGAATGTCTGTCCTGCGACGGCGACCGGCAAGTCGCTGAGTCCTTCGGCGCTTGAGATCAATAAGCGGATGGAGTTGAACGACCTGAGCCGCACCCTGCCTGCGTTTGAGAACGGCGCTGCCAGCCCGCATACGCTGCTTAGTTTTGCGCTGAGTCCAGAGGCGGCCTGGGCGTGCACGACGTGCGGAGCCTGCATGCAGGTCTGCCCGGTGCAGGATGAGCCGATGCTGGACATCATCGATGTTCGCCGGCAGCAGGTCATGCTTGAAGGAGAATTTCCTGCGCAACTGCAGAGCGCCTTTCGCGGCATGGAGCGTACGCAGAATCCGTGGGGCATCAGCCGCGACAAGCGCATGGACTGGGCCGAAGGATTGCATGTGCCGTCGACGGATGAAAAGCCGGAACCGGACGTGCTGTTCTGGGTGGGCTGCGCGGCGGCTTACGATCCGCAGTCGCAGAAGACTGCGCGTGCGTTTGTGCAACTGCTCGAGCATGCCGGGGTAGACTTCGCCGTGCTGGGCAAACGAGAGTGCTGTACCGGCGACAGCGCTCGGCGGGCCGGCAACGAGTATCTGTATCGGCAGCTTGCGGAAGAAAACGTTTCCACGTTGAACGAGATCAAGCCGAAGCTTGTGGTCGCCACCTGTCCGCACTGTATGAATGCGGTGGGCAAGGAGTACAAGCAGCTTGGCGGCGACTTCAAGGTGATGCACCATACGGAGTATCTGGAGTCTTTGGTCAGCGCCGGCAAGCTGGTGGCCGATACAGGTCCAGCCACGGTGACCTTTCACGATCCCTGTTACCTGGGTCGTCACAATGAGGTTTACGACGCGCCGCGCAATGTGTTGAAGATCCTTTCGAACCATGTCGTCGAGCTTCCGCGCAATCGCGAGAATGCCTTCTGCTGCGGGGCAGGCGGTGCGCAGTTCTGGAAGGAAGAGGAAGCGGGCGACGAACGTATCTCGGACAATCGCTATCGGGAGGCCAAGGCTACGCTTGCCGGTGCGGAGGAGCGGGTGCTCGCGGTGGGCTGCCCCTTCTGCAAGAGCATGCTGGACAGCACACCAGGCAAGGCCGAGGATCCGATCGAGATCAAGGATGTGGCTGTGCTGCTGCTCGAAGGAGTGGAACGCCGGCGTGCAAAGTTGTTTCCGGTGAGTGTGTCTGAGCGAGTGGAGCTCGTCACCGCGGCAGAGGCGCAGGTCCAGGTCGAGACCCGCGTGCATGCCGTGCAAAGCTTGCCTTTTGTAAGTAGCGCACCTGTTGCCGAAGTGGATTTGAAAGAAGCGGCGACTCCGCGTAAAAAGTGGGCCGGCAAAGGTTCCAGTGCGACGTCCTCTTCAGTCGAGCCTCAGCAGGTTACGGCGGAGGCTCATGCATTCCAGCCTGAAGGGTCTGCACCCGAGTCTGCCTTACCGGTTGAACCCGATACTCGCAAAAAGTGGACCCCGAAGAAAGCTGCGGATGCCTTGCCTTCTGCTGAGAGTTGGGTAGAACCCGCGCCGCTTGAGGTCGCTCCTCTGTCTACGGATGCGGCGGAGCCGACCGCTGCGCTGCCGACGCCGCGCAAGGCCTGGAAGCCGAAGGGCAGGGCTGACTCGGCTGAGCCGGTTGAGACTCCAGCGTCAGCTAAGCCGCCCGTGCCGGTGGAGCCTTCAGTTCAACAGGAAGAAGCGAGTCTTACTCCGCGGAAGGTGTGGAAGCCGAAGAAGGCTGAGTAAGCCTTTGCTTTCGACTGCTGGTACGAGTGAACCGCAGAGTCCCGTTGTCAGGGCGCTGCTATGCGCTTAGCAGAAGCTTGGCGATCGTGGCCAGTTGCATGTTGGAGGTGCCTTCATAGATCTTGCCGATCTTGGCGTCGCGGTACAGCTTTTCTACGGGGTAATCCTTGACGAAGCCGTATCCTCCGAAGAGTTCTACGGCCAGGCTCGCCACTTTTTCGGCAACGTTCGACGTAAACAACTTCGCCATGGCGGCTTCTTTGACGAAGCTCTTGCCGGCCATCTTCAGACGCGCGGCGTTATAGACCATAAGGCGCGCAGCTTCGATCTCGGTCGCCATCTCTGCAAGCGTAAATTGAACCGCCTGGAACTGCGACACGCTTTTGCCGAACTGTGTACGCTCCTTGGTGTAGCGCAGTGCGTGGGCCAGTGCGCCATCGGCCAGGCCAAGCATCTGCGCTGCGATGCCGATGCGGCCTTCGTTCAGCGTCTCGATCGCGATCTGGTAGCCCTTGCCGATTGGACCAAGGATGTTGTCTGCGCTGACGCGGCAGTTGTCGAGCAGCAGCTCACAGGTGGAGGAAGCGCGGATGCCGAGCTTGTCTTCCTTTTTGCCGACGGAAAAACCGGGCGTATCGCGTGTGACCAAGAAGGCGGTGATGCCCTTGTAACCGGCTTCCCGGTCTACGGAAGCGAAGACGATAAACAGGCCGGCCTCGCCTGCGTTGGAGATCCACAGCTTGCGTCCGTTCAGGAGGTAGGAGTCTCCGTCGAGCTGCGCCGTGGTTGCCAAGGCGAAGGCGTCCGAGCCCGAGGAGGCCTCGCTCAAGGCATAGGAACAGATGGTGCCGGTCGCGATCTGCGGAAGATAGCGCTGCTTTTGGGCCTCGGTGGCCCAACGCAGCAGAGCGTTGGCCGTGAGTGTATTTTGCACATCGACCAGCACGCCGACCGCCGGGTCGACGCGCGAGATCTCTTCGATAACCATGATTGCGTCGAAGAAGCTGCTGCCGGAGCCGCCAAACCGCGTCGGGATTTCGATGCCCATCAGGCCCATTGCAAACAGCTCTTGCACCAAGGCGGGATCGATCTTTTGTGCCTCGTCCATGCTGTGCGTCAAAGGAGCGATGCGGTCCTGTGCGAAGCGGCGAACCGTATCCCGCATCATGGTTTCGTCTTCAGAAAGCAAAGTCAGCGGCAGAGTGGCTGACTCTGAAACGGGCGCGAGCGTAGCAGAGGTCATGGGCGGCTCCGAGGTGAGATGATTAGATTATCCTACCGGTGGGTAAGTTAGCACGATCGCCCTAGACCGCGCCAGTTCAAACACCAGGCTGCGTTCGCCAAGGCCGGACGGTGCTTGAAAGGGATCAGGAAGAAGGCCATGTCCGAAGAGATCACGACACAGTTACAGGGGCTTGATCCGAGGCCAGAACGCACCCGCACTCACTCCTGGAGCGATCCGGGGGCGCTCGCGGACGGTGCGAAGACTCGTTCCGGCCTGGAGTTTCTGCAAGCGTTAGCAAGCGGCGAACTGGCGGGCGCGCCGGTCTTTACGACGCTCGGCATGGAGACGGCGTTCTTGGAGATTGCGAAGGGGCGCGTGGTCATGCAGTTCGTTCCGCGCGAGTACCACTACAACGTGATTGGGAGCGTTCATGGCGGCGTGATCACGACCATTCTCGACACGGTGGTGGCCTGCGCGGTGCACTCGACCCTGCCGGCCGGTACAGGCTATACGACGCTTGAGATCAAGGTGAACTTCACGCGCGCGGTTCGGGTCAACTCAGGCGTGCTGCGGTGCGAGGGCAACGTGATCACCGTAGGCAGAACCATTGGGACCGCGGAAGGGCGTCTGCTCGATAGCCAGGGACGCGTCTGCGCCTACGCCACGACGACCTGCCTGATCTTTCCCCACGCGCCGTAGAGCCGGTTACAGAAGGCCCGGGTAGGAGAGATCGAGCGAAGGCTCAATCGTCGCGGGCAGAAGACGCACGATTGCCTCGGGCGTGACCTGCTGAAGGGTAGGGGGCTGCCACCTGGGGTTGCGGTCCTTGTCGATGATTGCGGCGCGCACGCCTTCTTTGAAGTCATGCTGCTGCACCAGGGCCTGGGCGAGATGGAACTCCTGTTGCAGGCAGGCGGCCAGGCTGGGGAGCAGAGAGGCCCGGCGCAAGGCAAGCAAAGTCACCTTGAGTGAGGTGGGGGATTTGGCTTCAAGCTCCGCGACGAGGACGCCAGCCTCGGGATCGCTCTCTCCACGCAACGCTGTCAGGATGTCTTCCACGGTCTCGTGGGCAAAGCATCGCCCGATCCACTCGCCTTGGCTGGCCGGCGTTCCAACTGGCGCCTGGCCGGAGTACGCCTGCAGACAAGGTTCCAGGCTGTCTGTAGAGGCGCATCGCTCGAGAGCTTCGATGAGGTCCGGTATGTGCGCCGAAGCAACGAACCGATCGGCCAGGCGGCAGCGCAGAGCATCGGCGGCCCCGATGCGGCGTCCGGTCAAGCCGAGGTAAGTGCCGAAGTGCTCCGGTGCGCGCGCCAGCAGATAAGTGCCGCCGATATCGGGGAAGAAGCCGATGGCCGTCTCCGGCATTCCCAGCTCGGAGCGCTCGGTCACGATGCGGTGCGAACCGTGCGCGGAGATGCCGATGCCGCCGCCCATCACCAGCCGGTCCATGACTACGAGATAGGGCTTGGGGTAGCGCGCGATGAGGAAGTTAAGCCGGTATTCCTCACGGAAAAACGCTGTCGACTCATCCAAATGCCCGCTGATGGAGGCTGTATAGAGGGCGCGGATGTCCCCGCCCGCGCACAGACCGCGGTCCCCGGAACCATCCACCAGGACGAAGTGGATCGAGGCATCCCGGGCCCAGGTGAGCAGCGCTGTCTGGATCGCGGTGACCATCGCAAGCGTGAGCGCGTTGATGGCTTTGGGCCGGTTCAAGGTGATTCTTCCGCAGACGCCTGAAACGTAAATCGTCACGTCGCTCATCGTTTCTCCATCCAGATCTCGTGGTGCCTCATTCCAAAGGCTAGTCGAAGACGACCACCTGGCGCACAACCTGGCCGCGCGCCAGGCGATCGAAGCCTTCAATCAGCGATCGTCTGGGACGCAATCGGGGTTAGAGCAAGTTTTTTTCAAGTGAGGCTTAGAAAATATTTGCCGCTCGTACTGCCGTCGGCGTAGTATCGTCCCCGCGTTGGATGCAGTGCGCGGAGGATGACGATGGCTTTGCTTGAAGCGGAACAGAAGACGGAAACGGCTGCAGCGGACCAGGGAGAAACAGCTTCGATTGCACAGTTACAGGCGGCGTTCAAGGCACAGCAACGGGCGTTTGCGCGCGATCGCCATCCTACCCTGGCAGTCCGGCGCGAACGTCTCGAACGCATGATTGCGATGATGAATAACAATCGAGAACGCATCTGCGCCGCGCTGATTGCGGACTTCGGCGTCCATCCTCCAGCCGCGACCGACATGCTCGAGGTGCAGCCGGTGACGGCGCGTGTCGAATACGCGCTCGCTCATCTCAAGGAGTGGATGGAGCCGATTGCGCGCGAGGTGGATGCGCCCTACCGGGGCGGCCTTCATGCTTACATCAAGAGCCAACCCAAGGGAGTTGTCGCCAATATAATTCCGTGGAACTTTCCGTTTGAGATTGGCTTTGGTCCGGTGGTGGATATGCTGGCGGCCGGCAATCGCGTCATGATGAAGCCATCGGAGTTTGCCCCCGCCTGCGCCGACCTGATGCGGGAGATGGCGAAGGAGACCTTCGACGAAGATTTGGTATATGTGGCTGTCGGTGGAATCGAACTGGCACGGGCTTTCAGTGCGCTGCCGTTCGATCACCTGCTGTACACGGGAAGCTCGAACATCGGACGTCAGATTATGGCCGGAGCTGCGAAGAACCTGACTCCGGTGACGCTGGAACTGGGCGGCAAATGCCCTGCGATTTTGCTCTCCGGCAGCGTGACGCCAGAGAACGTAGGCGGCATCCTGGGCGTCAAGATGATCAAGAACGGACAGATGTGCGTGTCCGTGGATCACTGCCTGGTGCCGCGCGCGGAGATGGAGACCTTTACCCAGATTGCGCAAGGCTTTATGGCGCAGGCGGCGCCGGACTATGCGCACTCTGCTGCCTGTACCGGCATCATCTCCGATCGTCATCTGGATCGGCTGGAAGCGCTGTTGGCCGATGCGAATGCCAAGCATGCCAACGTGATCACGCTTGAAAAAGACGCTACCATCCACCGGTCGACGCGCCAGATGCCGTTGTCGCTCGTCGTCGATCCTGCACCGGAGCTTCGTCTGATGCAGGAGGAGATTTTTGGGCCGATTCTGCCCGTGATTCCATATGATTCTGTCGAAGAGGTGATCGACCAGATCAATGCCGGAGATCGTCCTCTGGGACTGTATGTGTATGGTAAGGATCTCGCTACGATCGACCACATCCTGACCGAGACCTCGTCGGGAGGAAGCGCGATTAACGCCTCCGCAGTGCAGGCGGCGCTCAAGGCGCTTGCCTTTGGCGGCGTAGGCACCAGCGGCATGGGACGGCATCACGGCGAGGAAGGCTTCCGCGAGTTCTCAAATCAGCGCGGCATCGCAGTGCGCGGGGCCGCGCCGCAGGTGGACGCCCTGGTAGCCCCGGTGGGCGCCTCGGCGTAGCGATTCGGCAGGGCAGGGTGGGCTGCTTCTGGTCGCAGCCTATCCTGCAAGCTTACGCAGCGTTTCATTGCGGTACCCTGTCAAGCGGCCACCATCCACCACGATCGTGTGTCCGGTGACGTAGCGGCTTTGATCGCTGGCGAGGAAGTGATACACGCCTACCAGATCGTCGATCTGCGCAATTCTTCCGAGGGATGAGAGGTTTTTTGCGAGCGCATTCAGGATGTGCTCCGGTGGCAGCATCGGCGTCTTTACCGGGCCCGGTGCCACCGCGTTGCAGCGGATGCCGCGTGGTCCAAGCTCTACGGCGGAGGTCCTGGTCATGCTGATGGTGGCAGCCTTGGTGGCGCTGTAATCGAAGAAGCCTTCATTCTGCTGCAGTCCAGCGACGGAGGCCGTGGTGATGATGGAACCGCCGTCGTGCATGTGGGCCGGGCCATACTTCAGGATGTAGTACGTCCCGTAGAGGTTCAGGTTGACGACTCCGTCGAGCACCTCTTCATCGGACTCCGTCAGATGCTTGCCGTTGCCGGGCTTGCCGGCGTTGTGGATGATGACGTCGAGCTTGCCGATGGCTTGTTCTGCCTTGTCGAAGGCCTCGATGACCTGGTCGCGGGAGGTCATGTCGACCTGCAGGTAAATCGCGCCCAGGTCGAGCGCGGTCTGCGGGGCAGGCTGAATGTCGGCGATCACGACGCGGGCTTCTTCCTGCAGGCAGCGCATGGAGGTTCCGAGACCGATGCCTGAGGATCCCCCGGTGATGAAGATGGATTTGTCTTTGAGGCTGAACGGATTCATGGCGAGTCTGCTCCTGCAATGCTTGTTCGGTTCGTAGTTGGCCGCTCGTAGTTGCGCGCTAGTAGTTTGGCAGGGAAGCGAACGCGGTCACCGGCGGCATGGCGTTTGGATCCGCAATGACATCGATCACGACGGGTCCGTCGAAAGCCATCGCTTCTTGAATGGCTTTGGCGATCTCGTTCGGTTGTTCGAGGCGGATGCCTTTGACGCCACATGCTTCGGCGATGGCGGCGTGGTCGACCGGCTCGAAGTCGCAGACGTTGGTGTGGCGGCCAAGGCCGGCATCCTCAGCGTGCTTCTGATAGCCGAGAATGGCGTTGTTCATCACGGCCACCACCAACCTGACGCCATGCCGCTTGGCTGTTTCGAGTTCCGACCAGACGTGGCCGAAGCCTCCATCCCCGACGACGCAGAAGACGGGCCGGGACGGGCAGCCAAGACGCGCACCCATGGCGAGAGGAAAGCCCCAGCCGAGGCCGGCTTGTCCTCGCGGGGTGAGGAAGCGCCGGTCGTCTTTTGCGCAAAGATAGTTTGCGATCCAGATAGAAGAAAAGCTTGCATCCGCGACGACGATGTGATCGGGGCGAAGCTGTTTTTCGAGCTCCGCCATAAAGCGCTCGGGGCGGATGGGCGCCTGCTCCGACTGGGTGACGCCGGCGATCTCGGTGAGGTGCTGCTGCCGGGCATCACGGATCGTTTGCTCCAGATCGGCGCGTGCGGCTTTACGGGCTTCCAGATTTTGCTGGGCCAGCGCAGTGTTCAGCGCTGCCAGCGTTAGCCTGGCGTCGCCGTTCAGTCGTACTGCTTCATAGTTGCGGCCGATCTCGAGCGGATCGACATCGATGTGTAGGTAGGTCGCGTTTGGGGGTAAGAGCTTCCAGCTGTCGGTGCCGTTCTGGTTGGTGCGGTTTCCGACCAGCAGAATCAGGTCCGCTTCCGTCACCATCGGCTTCAGGAACTTGGCCATGCCCCGCGTAGCCATGTAGTAGCCGATGATGCCGATAGAGAGCGGATGCGTTTCATCCACGCCACCTTTGCCCATGGTGCTGGTGGCGACGGGCAGATGGGCAAGCTCCTGCAGCGCGCGCAGCTCGTGCTGGGCTCCTGAGCCCAGCACTCCTCCTCCGGCATAGACGATCGGCCGCTTTGCGTTGGCGAGCAACGCAGCAGCCAGCATCACCTGCTCCTGTGCCGGCTGGGTGCGGTCGAGCGGAAAGCGGCCCAGGCGTGCCGATCGCGCCGACACCGGCTTCGGTGTGCTCTCAACCATCAAGTCCATGGAGACGAGCAGCACTGCGGGACCAGGACGCCCGCTGGCCGCGGCAACAAATGCCATGTCGACATAGTCTTCCACGCGATCGGCGGAGGTGATGCGCCGCGTCCACTTGGAGACGCCTTTGAAGAGCTCGAGTTGATCGAGCTCCTGGAAGGCGTTGCGATCGCGTGTGCTCGGCCCTACGTCCTGCACCAGCGCCACGAGAGCAATCGATGCGGAAAGGCACTCGGCCAGGCCTGGCACCAACAGGGTGGCCGCCGGTCCATTTTGCGCGGTCACCACGGGCACCTTGCCTGTGACGCGCGCATACCCGTCCGCCATGTAGCTTCCGGCATTTTCCTGCCGGTAGCCAATCTGCTCGATCCCGAGATCCCCCGCCGCCAAGGTGATTCCAGGAGGATTACTTTGGCCGAACAGATACTCGACCCCGTGCCGCTTCAGGGCATGGGCAAACCGTTGCGGTGGCAGCATCATTAGGGTTTCCATGGCTCTTCTCTCTCCTCGACGGACCTTTGGGCCCGTTTGTTCTTTGATTTGCGCGCTGCCTAGGGCGTGATCAGAACCTTGCCCAGATCGTTGGGCTTACCAAGCCGCTCGAACATCGCGGGCGTGTCTTCAAGCGTGACGGTGTCCGTCACCAGCCCGTCTACGCTCACGCGGCCGGTCGTCAGCATGCGCTGCACGAAGTGGAAGTCACTGGGCACATAGGCGAACGGAAAGGTCATGTGTAAACGCTTCATTGCGGCTGAGAGCACCGTGAAGTTTTCCGGCTGCATGCCTGTACCTACCAGCACCAGGTGGGCCCCGGTGGGCGCCATGGCGATCAGGTTGGCGATCATCGGACGGCCGATGCATTCAAAGATCACCATCGGCTTACGCCCGGTCTGGCGCTCGAACTCACGGACCGGGTCGGCGTGTTGCCTGGCATCGATGACCAGGTCTGCGTCGGCCGCCTGCGCCCGTGCAATGCGCGCGGGCACCATCTCGCTGATGCCGACGTCTCCGGCGCCGAAGAACTTGGCCCACTTGGCGACGGCAAGGCCGATGACTCCTGCGCCGAGAACCAGCACGCTGGCCCCGGCGTCGAGTTTGGCGGACCGGCAGGCGTTGAAGCCCACCGCGAGCGGCTCGATGACGGCCGCTTGCTGGTCCGTGAGTTGGTCTGAGACCTTGACGGCAAGCCCGGCCATGCACGTTGAGTATTCGGCGTAGGCTCCCGGCATGCGGGCGTCGAACCCCTGCGCGATGATCTGGGTGCACTCGCCAAAGCGCCCCGTGCTGCACTCCGGGCACTCGCCGCAGGGCCGCGCCGGCACAGCCGTCAGCCGGTCACCCAGCGCCCAGCCCTGGACGCCCGGGCCGATCTCCACCACCTCGCCCGCATACTCATGGCCCAGCACACTGCCCGCTTGCAACAGACCGGGAACATCCACGGCGTGCAGATCCGAGCCGCAGATGCCGCAGGCTTTCACCTTGAAGACCAGGCTTCCCGGGTAGGCTGTGGGCTTGGCGACCTCTGCCAACTGGAGCGGCTGACCCAACGCGATAAACTGTATGGCTTTCATCGTTTCTCCTTTGTAAACCTTAGCTTTTTGCAATCTGGTGCTTGCCATCTAGTTCTTTGCAATCCTGCTTGTGGCAACCCTGCTCTTGCGTGCGGAGGCTGTCCTGATGCTGTGTGCGTCTTTGGCCGTGGCGGCGTGTCGCCGCAGTTTGGCAGCGCGGATAGGCTGCGGCTTCTCCATCCCGGCGAAACTGAAGCTTTCAATCGCACTCATCAGGCGATCGACCGTGATGTGTGGAATCGACGAAGCCCATCTTCCCAGCCAGATCAGCATCCCGAGCAGAAGCTGCACTACCAGCTCCGACTCACACTCAAGGATCGTGCCGTCCGCCATGCCTTCTTCAAGAAAACGTACAAGCAGATCGCGTAGCCGATCGGTCCAGGTCTGGATGACCTTTCGCTGCGCGGCGTCCAGATAGGAGATGTCGCCAAGGTAGAGCAGCGGACCGTTACGGCTGGATTCGAGCAGCATGCCGCGGATAAAACTTCGCAGCTTTTCGATTCCGCTTTTCTCCTCCTGATCGGCTGTTTCAAGCAGGTGCTGAGCACGCTCAAGCGAGGCCCGGTGACAGGCATAGGCAAGCGTGCGTTTGTCATAGAAGTAGTGATAGAGCGTGGCATCGCGCAGGTCGAGCTCGGCGGCAATGTCGACCATGGTCGCCTGGGCATAGCTTTTGCGGTTGATGATTTCAATGGCGACACGGATGATTTCGCCACGGCGTTTACCGGATTTTCTGCTTTTGGATAGATTCTTTCTGGTCTTCGCCTTGGAAGGAGGAGTCTTCATTGCTGCACATGCTACGCCAACCAGAACAGCTTAGTGAAGACTAGAAAAACTAATCTTGACTTGAGTAGCGCATAAGGACTAAGGTTCCGGCCGATGGATCAAGCCGTGTAAGCGCGACCTGAACTGCCGCGGCAGAGTCAGGCAAACCAAGGAAAATCGTGGCTGCAAAGGTTCGGGATAAGGGATAGGGAACGATGATGAGATGGAAGCGCCACACAAAAGCTGCCCTAACTTCGAGTAAAGAACTCCAGAACGGCAGCCCTCAAATTCGGCTTGGTCGTCTCCTTCGTCCTGTTCTGTGCTGCGTTGTGTCTGTCCCTCTGGCCGCCGGCGCCCAGTCCGGGTACTCCACCGGGACCATTCGCGGTACCGTCGTCGACGCCCAGGGAGCCCTGGTGCCGAACGCCACGGTAACAATTCTTGACTCGGGCAAGGGGACGACCCGCACCCTCAGCACCGACAAGAACGGCGCTTATCAGGCCACCTCGCTCATCCCCGGCACCTATGAGATCGACATTGAGGCGCCCGGCTTTGCCAAACTTTCGGCCACGCAGGTGGTGGTCAGCGTCGGTCAAACCTTCGCTTACGATGCGCACCTCAGCCTGGGCGCGTCCGAGAGCGTCAACGTGGAAGGGAGCGCGGCGGCCCTGATCGACAACACCCAGACTCAGCAGGCGAATACGATCGATCAGCGCCAGGAAGTGAATCTTCCCAATCTTTCGAGAGACTTCGCCGCGACTTTGTTTACGCTTCCCGGAGTGACCAACTCGAACGCGGCCTCGGTTCAGGATCCAAACGTCGGGACCGGCTACCAGTCCTCGGGTGCCTCCTTTGGCGGAGGCAATGGACGCGGAAACCTCTTTACGATCGATGGCGGACAAAACGATTTCGGCAGCGGCGGGCCGCGCGTGGCGCACGTTCCGCAGGATTCCGTGCAGGAGTTCCAGGTCAACCGCAACGCCTTCAACGCGGAGTTCGGCTTTACTGTCGGCACCGCAATCAACGTGGTGACCAAGAGCGGAACCAACCAGTTCCATGGAAAAGCGTTTGGATACTTCCACGACGAAACGACGGACGCCGTCAACTACTTCAACAGCTACGGGCCGACCGCAGGGCAAAGACCGTTTGAGCAAAGCGCAATCTTCGGCGGCTCGCTCGGCGGATTCATCAAGAAAGACAAGCTCTTTTTCTTCACTTCCTACGAGCGGCAGAAGCTCGACAGCAACATCACCACCAACCTGCTTGGCACGGCTGAAGCGCAAGGATTGAACGCGCAGACCAACGGCTTTACCGGTACGGGCTGCCCTGCGCCGGTCACGCAGAAGTGCTATTTGTCGCTGCTGACTGCAGTGGGTGCCGGTGCGATCGCAAACGGGGTCGCACCGGCGTTGACCCCGGTCAACAATCCACAGTTTGTCAATCTGGTAGCTCCGGATAGCGGCACCTTCGACGGCAATGCCCTGGGTGCGGTACAGGCGGCTCCGGGACAGAATGGGCGCTATAACAACTGGGTGACGCGGCTGGACTACCAGCAGAACAATAGCAATAACTACTCTCTTCGCTTCTCTTACTCGCGGGAGCAGAATCAGGTAACCGGAGCGGGCGGGGTTCCACGCTTTACTTCGATCGAGCAACAGCTGCGCGATTACACGATCACGGCCAACTGGAACCACATCTTCAATTCGAATCTGGTCAACACGGTCCGGGTCCAGGTCGTTCCTTTCAATTCTTCAAACAACAACACTCCGCGGGGCGGCGCAGAGTTTGATTTCGGCAGCCTGGGAACGGTCGGGACAATCTTCGATATTCCCTACAACCAAAGCCAAAACCAGTACCAGGCGGACGATGACCTTTCCCTCACCCGCGGCAGTCATAACTTCAAAGTCGGTGCTTCGTTCCGGCCTGTGCAGTACAACATCTTCCAGGCTTTTCTCTTCAATGGCGATTACCAGTTTCAGGATGGCGCCGTGCGTCTGTACGATCTCTTCGCGGGCAATGCGGCGGCTATCGGTGCGTTGAATGCGATCAATGCAGCGTTCGGCTACCCGGTCGGAGGACCGCCCTCGACCAATCTAAGTGCGGCGCAGCTCTACAGTGTTGGGCTGCCCATCGTGTTTGAGCAAGGGGGAGGCAATGGCCAATATAACGCAACGACCAAGCCGTTAGGCGCGTACGTGCAGGACTCCTGGAAAGCGACCCGTAATCTCACGCTGAACTACGGCGGGCGCTTTGATTTCAACCCAACTCCAAACAACTATCCAACGACCTACTTTGGCTCTCCGCGTGTGGGCGTGGCGTGGGATCCGTTTGGGGATGGGAAAACCGTCGTTCGAGCCGGTGGCGGACTCTTCACGGCTCCGGTACTGTTTATCGTGCCGTTCACGTCCACCGTGCTGGATGGCTCGCCAAACCACATTTTTGCAACCGTCAGGACCGCTGCGAACTCGGCTCCGCAGCTCGAGGGTGCGCTGGCCATGGAAAAGAGCATGGCCACGGCCGCGAACCCGAATCCGGCTCTCACGCCGGCTCAGCTGGCGACAGTTGGGATCGGTGTGACTCCCACGAGCCCTGGAAAGGTGGGAGGAGCTTTCTTTACCGTCGATCCGAACTTCAAGCAGCAGTACTCCATTCAGGGCAGTGCAAGTATCGCTCAAGAACTGGCTCCAAACCTGTCGTTCGAACTCGGGTATATCTACTATGCGGGCGTACATATCCAGCAAATTCAGGAAAACAACTTCACGCCGAATACGGCTGTGGCCGTAGACCCGTTTGTCGGACCGAGTTATGTTCCGAAGGCCGGCTCCACAAATGGTGAAGCGAACGCAAGCATTGTGCAGAATAACGAGACTACTTCCGCCGGTCATTCCACTTACAACGGTCTGACTGCGTCGCTTACAAAGAACTACGGCCACGGACTGCAGTTTCAAGCCAACTACACCTGGAGCAAAGCGATCGACAATGTCTCCGACTTCAGCTCGCAAAGCACGCCTTTCCGGCCGGGTCTGCTGAATCTGGATCGTAGCGTGTCGGACTTCAACATCAAGAACAGCTTCGTCGCGAACGCTGTGTATACCAGTCCGATCCACCATGGAGGCGACAGCTTTGCGCACAATCTTTACTCGGACTTTGTGATTGCGCCGTTCGTTCAGGTGCGCGATGGCGTACCGTTTACGGAGCTAGTCCCCGGGATCGGCGGACCCGCGTCCAACGGCAACTCTTCGCACGTATCTGAAGCGCGGCCTTTTCACGAAGGACGTAATCTTGGTCTTGGGCCCAGCTACGCCAGCTTTGACATGCGTATTTCGCGTGGGATTGTCCTCAAGAGGGACTCTCCGTTCCGCCTCGATCTGATTGCTCAATCCTCCAACATCCTCAACCACACCAACTTCACCAGCGTGCAAAACATCTTTCCAAACACGGCCACGACCAACGCAGCGGGCACAACCACGTCCGCGATCGTCAACACGCCGGAGGGCAATGTCGATCTGCTGAACGGTCCGTACACTCTGCGCGGCTTCCGTCCTGTAGGGGCCTCGCAGCTCACAAGTCCGCTGGCTTACAAGACTGCCGCTCCGCCGCGCCAGATCAGCTTCGGGCTTGAGGTTGCTTTCTAACGTCGTCCAGAAGAGATCACCGATGCTGAGGGTAGACGCGGCCTCGGCTTTCCGAAAGGAGTAGTTTTCATGCAGGTAGAAGCACAGCAGTACCTTACGAAGGAAACGATCTCGAGCGTGGTGTGCAATGCTTTATTGAACTTGGGCGCGGCGTACGCGATCTTTCGCACACGCAGCCTGGTTCCTGCGGGAGGGCCGACGGGACTAGTGCGAGACCTGATTGGAGAGACCTTTCTTGCGGTTGCCCTTAGCTCGCTCATACCGGCTTTGATTGCACGTCATCGCCGCCGGCAAGGCACGCTTCCTGCTTATGAACAGTCTTCTTCGGCGCTTGTACGCAGTCCTTATCTGATCGCGGTATCGCTGGGATTGATCTTTACCTGTGCCTTGATGCCGCTTCACGCGTGGCTCCTCCCGCAAGCCTTTCCCGAGGGGGTCAGCCGCTTCAATGTTGTGCTATATAAAACCTTGTATGGAACGATTCTGGGCGGATTTGCAACGTTTCTTACAGTCCGCCATGCGTTGCGGTCTGCCGCATAGTTGTTTCTTCTTCCTACGCCACAAAGTGTGGCTGGTCTTTTCTTAGCGGTGATACTTAGGCTTTGGATCAAGAGAGTTGTGCAATGTCAGAACACTTTGATGTCTTGATTGTGGGTGCGGGCCTTTCCGGGATTGGGGCGGCACGGGAACTGCAAAAGAAATGCCCCGGCAAAAGCTACGCTATCGTCGAGGGCCGCGAAGCGCTTGGCGGTACATGGGACCTGTTTCGCTATCCTGGCATTCGCTCCGATTCGGACATGCATACCATGGGATATTCATTTCGTCCCTGGGCAGGTGAGCGTTCGATCGCGCCTGGCGAGCAGATCCTGACCTACCTGCAGGAGACGGCGGCCGAGTACGGGATCGATCGACATATTCGCTATCGCCACCGTGTGAAGGAGGTGCGCTGGTCTTCGTCAGAGGCGCAGTGGACCGTTCTTGCCGAAGTAGGCCCTGACCAGGAACAGACCTTTTATCACTGTTCCTTTCTTTTTATGTGCACCGGTTACTACAACTACGAGAAGGGCAACACGCCAGAGTTTGCCGGTGCAGAGGCGTTTCAAGGGCGCATTCTTCATCCGCAGCAATGGCCCAAAGATCTCGACTACTCCGGCAAACAGGTGGTCGTTATCGGAAGCGGCGCGACCGCGATCACGCTGGTTCCCGCCATGGCGAAGACCGCGGCGCACGTCACCATGCTGCAGCGTTCGCCGACCTATATCCTCGCTCTCCCGGGCAGCGATGCGCTGCTGGCCAAGCTGAGCCGATGGCTTCCTTTGAAGTGGGCCCGGTCTGTTGCGCGCTGGAAGAATATTGCGACCAATCTCTGGTTCTACGATCTTGCGCGAAAGAAACCGGAGAAGATCAGCGCGGCCATTATCGGCGGAGCGAAGAAGCATCTCGGTCCGGACTTCGACGCGGGAAATCATTTCACGCCGAGTTATAAACCCTTCGACCAACGGGTCTGCGTGGCACCCGATGGAGACATCTTCAAAGCTCTCCGCAGCGGCGAAGCCTCTATTGTTACGGACAAGATCGTGCGTTTTACAGAAAAGGGGATTCTTCTCGAGTCCGGCAAAGAACTGCCGGCCGACCTGATCGTCACAGCGACCGGGTTGAAGATGGAACTGCTCAGCGGCTTGAAGATTCTTGTTGACGATCAGCCCGTATCCCTTGCCAAGACTTATAACTATCGAGGCACGATGTTCAGCGGGGTTCCCAACTTTGCTCTGACCGTTGGATATACGAATCTTCCCTGGACCTTGAAGGCGGAGTTGGTGAGCAAATTTGCCTGCCGGCTGATTAACTACATGGACCGCAAGAAGTTCCGTAGCGCGGTGCCTCGTCCTGGAGGCGAGATTGGAGATCAGCCTCTGATGAATTTGCAGTCGGGTTATGTTCAGCGCGAGCTCGAGAACCTGCCTCGGCAAGGACTCAAGACGCCTTGGGCGCTGCGTAGTTATCCTCACGACCGCATGAACCTGCACTACGGCAAGATCAATGACGGCGAGCTTGAGTTCTCGCGCTGACCGTTTTATCTGAATCCTGTCCTGAGGATTGACGCAATGAATGTACCGCTGACTCCCCTTCGTTTCCTTCGTCATGCAGAGCGGCAATATCCCTCGCGCATCGCGGTCGTGTCTAAAGCCAAGCGTTTTACCTACGCCCAGTTTGCAGAGCGCGCCGCAAGGCTTGGGGGTGCGCTTCGGCAGTTAGGCATTAAGGCTGGGCAGCGCGTTGCGTTTATCGGCATCAACTCGCATCGTCTGCTTGAGGCGTACTACGGCGTGCTCGAGGCTAAAGCGATCCTGGTGCCGCTCAACATCCGTCTTTCCGGCCCTGAACTCAGCTTTGTGCTCAATGATTGCGGCGCCACGCTTTTGCTGGTCGACCCGCAGTTTCTGCCTTTAGTCGACTCTTTCCGCCGGGAACTGCCGCTGCTGCATACGATCGTGCAACTGGACGGCGCTCTCAGCGAGGACTGGGTGGCGCCGATGCTTTACGATCGGTATCTTGAGGCTGCCCCTTCCTCTCAGCTCGACATCATGACTGTAAAGGAGGACGATACAGCCGAGATCTTCTATACCAGCGGAACCAGTGCCCAGCCCAAGGGAGTGATGCTGACGCACCGCAACATCTACCTGCACGCGATGGAGACCAGTCACGGCTTCAGTGTGCGCAACGGCGCAGTCGAGCTGCATACGATTCCTCTCTTCCACGCCAATGGCTGGGGCATTGCTCACTTTCTTACCATGCTGGGCGGAAAGCATGTGATGGTGGAGACCTTCGACCCGGTCGCGATCTTCAGCTTTATCGAGTCTGAAGGAGTGAACTACTTCAATGCCGTGCCTTTTATGGCGACGGTTCTGGTCAATCATCCACGCCTGCGCGACTTCAATCTCAGCAGTCTCGAGCGCATCGTGATCGGAGGTGCAGCTTCCTCGCCGACCTTGATACGCGAGGTGGAACAAGCCTTTGGCTGTACCTGTTTTTCAGGCTATGGCCTGACCGAAACCTCACCCGCACTGGCCGCGGCCCAAAGCAAGCCGGAACTGGGCTGGCCCAACGAGCGACGCTATCTGGGCCAGGCAACTACGGGTTATCCGTTTCCCTGTGTGGAGCTGCACATCGTGGATGCCGACGAGACCCGGTTACCCGAGAACGGCGTCGCCATTGGGGAACTGATCGTACGCAGCGATGGCGTGATGAAAGGCTACTGGCAGCAACCGGAGCTAACCGCGGAAGCCCTGCGCGGCGGCTGGTTCCACACAGGCGACATGGCCACGATCGACCAGGACGGCTATGTGACGGTGGTCGACCGCAAGAAAGACATCATCATCAGCGGAGGCGAAAACATCTCTTCTCTCGAGGTCGAAAAGGCGATGCTCGCTCACCCTGCAATCCTTGAGATTGCGGTGATTCCGGTCTCGGACGCGCGTTGGGGCGAGGTTCCCAAGGCGCTTGTCGTGCTGAAGCCGGGCGCAGCGGCCACGGAAGCGGAGCTGATCGACTTCAGCCGATCCTGCCTGACTCACTACAAGTGTCCCAAAACCGTGATCTTTGTCGAGTCGCTGCCGAAGACTGGAACAGGCAAGGTGCTGAAAAAGAATCTTCGCTCCCAGTATGAGATCAAGGAGACGGCAACCACGGCGATCGCGTGACGTCTGTGGCGATTGCAGAGTGGGCCGGTAAAGACCGGCTGCTTGCCCGCCGAAGCGCAGGCTCTTAGCGTTAGCGGAACGATACAGGCGCGATGAGCAGGCGCGGCTCGGTCATCTCTAAGATGGCGGAGCTGACGCCTTCCTTGCCGAAGCCCGAGTCTTTCACGCCTCCGTAGGGAAGATGTTCTGCACGCCATGCGGACGATTCGTCGACCAGGATTGCGCCCACTTCCAGTTCGTTCCAGGCCTGCGTCATCTTCTTCCAGTCACTGGTAAAAAGGGCGGCCTGCAACCCGTAGCGCGACCGGTTGACCGATGCGAGCACGTGGTCGAAATCCTCAAAGGCTTCCACCACGATTACGGGAGCGAACGCCTCTTCGCAGCTCAGTTTTGCAGATGGAGGCACATTGCTGAGCAGGGTCGCTTGCAAGATCGATCCGCTGCGTCCTCCGCCCACGTGCAACCTGGCGCCCAGGTCAACAGCCTCCTTGATCCAGCCTTCTGCACGGATCGCGGCAGCCTCGTTGATCATCGGACCAAGACGCGTCTCCACCTCTGCCGGGTTGCCAGTCTTGAGCGCGCTTAGACCGCGCAGGATGCCTTCGATCAGCGCGTCTTTCAGCGAAGCATGAACAAAGACACGCTGCACCGAGATACAGCTTTGCCCTGCGTAGGTGAAGCCTCCTCCGACAATCTTCGTCACGGCGTTGGTCAGGTCGGCATCCGCACAGACGATCACGGCTGCATTGCCGCCTAACTCCAACGTGACTCGCGGTGTTGCTGCCTGTTTGCGCAACCTCCAGCCTATTGATGCGCTGCCGGTGAAGCTGAGCATGGCAATGCGCTTGTCTGCGACGATCTGGGCCGTGACCTCGTTCGAGCAAGGAAGCACGCTGATGGCTCCTGCCGGCCATCCGGCCTCAACCGTCGCACGTCCGAGCCAAAGTGCGCTGAGCGGCGTCTGCGGTGCGGGTTTGAGAAGGATCGGATTGCCCGATGCGATGGCCGGTGCGAGCTTGTGCGCGACCAGATTGACCGGAAAATTAAACGGCGTAATCCCAAAGACCGGACCTATCGGAAATCGGCGAGACAAGGCCATGCGCCCTTCTGTGCCGGCGGTAAGATCGGCCGGCGTAACTTCGCCACCGATACGCCTTGCCTCTTCCGCAGCGACGCGAAAGGTTTCAATCGCGCGCGTCACCTCAATGCGTGCGTCACTGATCGGTTTGCCGGCTTCGCGCATCACGATCTCTGCCAGAACCTGCGTGCCGGCGACCAGCTTGTTTGCGATCCGAGTTAGGATCGCGGCACGTTCCCAGGACGCCAGCCGCCGGGTCTGCTGAAAGGCCTCTGTAGCCAAAGCGCACGCCTGCTCGGCATCGATCGCGTCCGCGTAACAGACCTCGGCGACGGAAGCTCCATCGTAAGGACTCTGAAGGATGACAGTGTGCGGGCGAATCCCGGTATCACCGGCAAGAAGGAAGGGTTGCGGTTCGGGCATACATCTTCTCCACAGGCAAGCTTGCGGTCCTAAAACGAACCAACCTGAGATGGTCCGCGGCCCAACTCTAGCAGAAACTAGAATTTATAGCGTCAGGCGGAGGACGAACGCGGTTCATCGTCGACGGCATGCCGCTCACGCACAATGGGTCGCTCAGCTTCGGCCCGGCCCGGAGCACGTTGATCTATGGCTAGCGAGAAGGGCGGTGCAGCAGAAGGGAACTGCCGCGTAGATTGCGATCCTACGCAGAAGGGCTGTGTCAGGCGAGGTACTCTTTAAGCCAGGGGTCGTCTGTGTGGACCAGCTCGTGGGTGTCACCCTGAAAGACGACGGCGCCTTCATTGAGCACGAGGAAACGGGTGGTTTCGTCGACCTTACCGTCTGGCAGAGGCTCCATTTTGGAGTCTTTTTCGTTCCAGCAGTGGGTGGCGAGGGTGAAGGCGTCCTGCAGGCGATGCGTGATGAGCAGCGAGGTGGTGTGTTCGACGTCGCGCTGCTTGACGACGAGCTCGATGATGGTGGTGGAGGTGATGGGGTCGAGGCCTCCGGTGGGGGAGTCGTAGAGCAGAAGCTCAGGGCCGGTGATGATGGCGCGGGCGATGGAGACGCGGCGGCGCATGCCCCCGGAGAGCTCGGAGGGAAACTTTTCGATCGCCTCCGGAAGGGCGACGAACTTTAGAACTTCTTCAACTTTCTTATGAGCTTCTTCGGGAGCCATGCCGTCCTCATTGAAGCGATAGGCGACGTTGTCTTCGACGGAGAGTGAGTCGAAGAGAGCAGACTCCTGAAAGACCATGCCGATGCGAGAGCGCAGCTTGAACAGGTCTTTCTCTGGCATGGTATCGATGCGCTGGCCGAAGAGGGTGATGGAACCGGAGTCCGGACGGAGGAGGCCGTTGGCAAGCTTCATGAGAACGGATTTGCCGGTGCCGGCGGGGCCGAGGAGGATAAGGGTCTGGCCATGATCGAGCGAGAAAGAGATGTCCTTGAGGACAGGACCACGGTCGAAGCCGATCGAGACCTTGTCAAAGACGATGACAGGGCCGTCGTTCTTTTGTTCAGGCTCGGGCTGGGTCTGGTCGGCGTTGGGAGTCGTCATGGTTAGAGAAGCGCAGGAGCGAAGTTACGTGCCGAAGAAAGCGATCATGGCGCGGCTGATCAGGAAGTCAAGGATGATGATCATGACGGAGGAGACGACGACGGCCTGGGTGGTGGCGCGGCCGACGCCCTGGGTTCCGCCTTCGGTGTTCATGCCGAAGAAGCAGCCGACGGTAGCGATGGTGAATCCGGAGAAGAGCGCCTTGGTGAGGCCTTCGACGATGTTGCCGTAGGCCAGCGAGGCATAGGTGGTGTGAAGGTACATGGTTGCGTTCAGGTTGAGCAGAGTGACCGAGACAAGGGCTCCACCGGCGATGCCGACCGCGTCCGAGATGATGGTCAGGAAGAAGAGCATGAAGACAGTGGCGATGAGGCGTGGCGTGACCAGCTTGCGGGTGGGGTCGGTGCCGAGGGCGCGCATGGCGTCGATCTGCTCGGTGACCTTCATGGAGCCAAGCTCAGAGGCCATGCCGCTGGCGTTGCGTCCGGAGACCATCAGCGCGGTGAGGACGGGGCCAAGCTCCTTGACCATGGAGAGCGAGACGAGCGAGCCGGTGCGGCTGACGGCGCCAAACTCCTGCAGCGCGGTCTCCGATTGCAGGGCCAGGACGCAGCCGGTGAAGAAGCCGGTGAGAATGACGATGGGCAGGGAGCCGACGCCGATGGAGTCCATCTGCGAGAAGATGTCGGACCAGTAGCGGGGGCCGGAGAACATGTTCGTCACGGCGCGGGCGGAGAGGAGAGAGTACTCCTGCAGCGCGCCGAGGCGTTCCTTGGTAAAGCTTTCGAGGGAAAAGGCCATTCGATCTCTGGCTCACTCTAACAGATCGTGCGGCTGTCTTCGGATCGTATAAGGCCGAAGGTGAGAGGATAAAGAAGATGAAGGAGCACACCATGATGGCGGCGGTGCTGTATGGCCGTGAGGATTTGCGGCTGGCGCAGGTGGAGACGCCGGTTGCCGGGCCTGGAGAACTGGTGGTGCGGGTGGGTGCCGCGCTCACCTGCGGGACGGATCTGAAGGTGTATCGCCGCGGTTATCACGCGCGCATGTTGACGCCGCCGATGCTGTTCGGCCACGAGTTGGCAGGCGTGGTGTCTGAGATTGGCGAAGGAGCCAGCGGCTTCGCCGTGGGGGATCGCGTGGCGCCGATGAACTCAGCGCCGTGTGAGCTGTGCTATTTCTGCAGGCGCGGGCAGGAGAATCTGTGCGACGACCTCTTGTTCAATAACGGAGCCTATGCGGAGTATCTGCGGGTTCCGGCGCGGATCGTCGCGCGCAATACGCTGCGGGTTCCGGATGCGGTGCCGCTCGAGCATGCGGCTTTGACCGAGCCGCTGGCCTGCGTGGTGCGGGGACTTGAAGAGAGCGGCGCGTGCGCGGGAGACTCGATGATTGTGATCGGCGCGGGGCCGATCGGGCTGATGTTTGTGCATGCCGCGGCGCTAGCTGGGGTCGAAGTGATCGCGGTCGTCAAACGCGAGGACCAGGTGGAGACGGCGAAACGGTTTGGGGCGCGGGCCGTGGTTCAGATTGCCGAAGGCAGCGATGGAGTGGAGGCGACACGCGCGCTGACCCCGGACGGGCGCGGGGCCGATGTGGTGATTGAGGCGGTGGCGACGCCGGCGACGTGGGAGTCGGCGGTTAGGATGGTGCGCAAGGGAGGCGTGGTGAACTTTTTCGGCGGGCCTCCGAGCGGGACGGTGGTGGCGCTCGACACCAACCGGCTGCACTACGGGGACATTACGCTGAAGGCGAGCTTCCACCATACCCCCGGGACGTGCCGGCGGGCGTTTCACCTGATTGCGAGCGGGAGGTTCCGCAGCGCGGAGTTTCTGACCGGGCGAGCGCATCTGACGGAGGTTCCAGAGGTGTTTCGGCGCATGATGACGCGCTCGGCGACCGGGATGCGGGATATCAAGACGGCGATCGTTCCGGCCTTGCCCATTCTTGCTAACGAAGCGGGTGCGGCTCGATGACGGAGACCGCGGCGCAGGCCCGGCTGCTAGGCGCGCCGGCAGAGTACCTGCTTCCGGAGGTACGGCCTACGCTGGCCGAGGCGCAGGCCTGGTGCCGGCGTCTAGCGACGACGCACTACGAGAACTTTCATGTGGCGACGTGGTTTCTGCCTAGGCGCGTGCGGCCTTACTTTGAGAGTGTGTATGCGTTTAGCCGGACGGCGGATGATCTGGGCGATGAAGTGCCGGATCGCGCGGTGGCGACGCGTTTGCTGGGCGAGTGGCGGGAGATGCTGCACGCGTGCTATCTCTCCCTGCGGCGGACTGATCCAACCTTGGCGCCGTGGCATCCGGTGTTCGTCGCGCTGCGCCAGACGATCGTCGAGACGGAGGTTCCGGAGCAGCTCTTTGACGATCTGATCCGGGCGTTCGAGATGGATCAGCGGAAGACGCGGTTTGCGTCGCTCGAGGAGTGCCTCGACTATGCGCGGCTCTCGGCGAATCCGGTGGGACGGCTGGTGCTTTGGGTCTCGGGATACCGGGATGAGGAGCGCGCTCGGCTCTCCGACCAGGTGTGTACGGCGCTGCAGCTGGCCAACTTTTGGCAGGATGTGGTCGAGGACTTTGAGCGTGGGCGGCGCTATCTGCCGGGCGACCAGATGCAGCGCTTCGGTGTGACCGAGGAGGACCTGGCAGCGCGGAGGTTTACTCCGGAGTTCCGCGCGCTGATGCAGTCGCTGGTGGAGTCGACGGGCGCGATGCTGCGCGAGGGCGGCCGGATTACCGCGACGGTGGATCGGGAGCTGGCCGTGACGCTGCGGCTGTTTGAGGGTGGCGGACGGGCGGCGCTCGACGGCATCGTGGCCCAGGGATATGACGTGCTGCGGAGGCGGCCGTCGGTCTCGAAGGCAGCCAAGCTGCGCTTGCTGCTGGGGGCGCTCGGGGGCAAGCTGGCAGATGCGCTGCCGGGAAGAGGATCGCGCGCATGACGCAAGCAGTGCAGCAAGCTCCGGCGCTTGCAGCGGCCTACCTGTTCTGCCGGGAGGTGGCGAAGCGCGAGGCCAAAAACTTTTACTACTCGTTTCGCGTGCTTCCGAAGATCAAACGGGACGCCATCTGTGCGGTCTACGCGTTTATGCGGAAGGCGGACGATCTCTCCGATGACGAGAGCCTGAGCCTGGACGAGCGCTGCGCGCGCATGGAGGCGTGGCGAGAGGACTGGCGCAGAAGCCGGGCAAACGGGTCGACGACCGATCCTATCTTTTTGGCGTTGGCCGATACGCAACAGCGGTTTGGCATCCGGGATGCGCTGCTGGAGCAGTTGGTCGAAGGTACGGCCATGGACCTGCAACCGCTGCCCACAGGGGGCAGCAAGGTCCAGGTGCAAAGCGGGGACGGAACGCGCGAACTGCAAGGGTATGAGACCTTCAACGATCTGTATCGCTACTGTTACCTGGTTGCGTCCGTGGTGGGGTTGGTGTGCATTCGCATCTTTGGGTACAGCGACCCGCGGGCGGAGCTGCTGGCGGAGAAGACGGGTGTGGCGTTTCAGTTAACCAATATCCTGCGCGACGTAAAGGAAGACGCCGAGCGCAGACGCGTCTATCTGCCGCAGGAGATGCTGCGCGAGTTCGGCGTGACCAACGAGGATGTGCTGGCAATGGCGGCCGGGCGGACACTCGACGCGAACGAGCGGGCGATGCTGGTGGCGCTCTCGGTGCAGGCTTGGGAGTACTACGAGGCCGCGCGGGAGCTGCTGCCGATGATCGATGCCGAGAGCCGCCCGGCGCTGTGGGTGCTGGTGAAGATCTATAGCGGCCTTCTAGGGGCGATCGATCGCCGGCAAGGGGATGTCTTTTCCGTGCGGGTCCGTGTGCCGACCAGCCAGAAGCTGCTGGCGTTGGCGCGCGGAACGGCCATGTCCGTGCTGGCAGGGCGCGGCGGACGGGCACACGGATGACGGCTGAGCCGCGGGATGTGGTCGTGATCGGTGCGGGCGTGGCCGGTCTCTCCGCTGCGGCGGCGCTGGCTGAAGCAGGTGCGCGGGTAACGGTGCTCGAGCGGCGTCCGTATGTCGGTGGGCGGGCGTACTCCTATGAGCATCCGGCGCTTCAGGAGGTAGTGGACTCGCAGCATGTGCTGCTAGGGTGCTGTACCAATTTAGTCGACTTTTGCGCGCGGGCGGGTGTGGCGGATCGTATTCGCTGGTACGACGAGCAGACGTTTCTGACCCCCGACGGAGGGCGTAGCCGGATCGAGCTGAGCGGGCTGCCGGCTCCGCTGCAGTACACGGGGAGCTTCCTGGGACTGACGACTCTGAGGTTGGCCGATAAGGTGGCGATCGCGCGGGGGTTGGCCGGGTTGGCGCGCGGAGAGCGAGGCGACGACCGCGAGAGCATTGCCGCGTGGTATCGGCGTACGGGCCAGACCGACGGCGCGGTGCGGCACTTTTGGGAGCCGATCGTGCTGGCGACCTTGAACGACGGCGCGGCGGACAGCTCCATGCGGTACGGGGCGAAGGTCGTCTACGAGCTGTTTCTCAAAACGCGGACGGGAGGGCGGCTAGGGATTCCGACGGTTCCGCTAAGCGAGTTTTATGGCGCAGGTGCGGCGTGGGCCGAGTCGTTGGGTGCGGAGATACGGCCGCGCGCGGGAGTGGAGCGGCTGGAGCGAAGCGCAGACGGGCGCTGGGCGATCACCTGTGCGGAGACGTCGTACACGGCCAGCCAGGTGGTGCTGGCGCTGCCCTTTGAGCAGACGCAGCGTTTGCTGGCCAATACGCGGTTGTCAGGGTCGGATGCCGAGGCCGCGCGCGCGGAGCTGCTGCAGAAGATGACCCACTTTGTGCACTCACCCTTTATCTCCATTTTGCTGTGGTACGACCGGCAGATTTCGGATCTGGACCATGCGTGGCTGCTGGATACGACGATTCAATGGTTCTTCCATAAGTCGCGCATCCGCCGTTGGGCGCCGGAACGCGGGAGCTATGTGGAGCTGGTGATTGCAGGTTCGCGGACCGAGCTGCCGATGACGCGCGCGGAGATTCTTGGCCCGGCGCTTGAGGAGTTCCACCGTTTTTTCCCGGAGGCCGGCCGGGCAAAGCTGCTCAAGAGCGGTCTGCTCAAGGAGGCGCGAGCCACCTTCTCGGTAACGCCGGGGCTGGATGCCGTGCGGCCAGCGCAGGCAACGAAGATTCCGGGACTGGTGCTGGCAGGGGATTGGACTCGGACGGATTGGCCCTCGACGATGGAGGGCGCGGCGCGCAGCGGGCGTCTGGCGGCGGGAGTGGTGTGCGGGAAAGAAGGGCG
>CALMVK010000038.1:29945-46216 GCA_937873145.1 uncultured Granulicella sp.
GCGCGGCGCGCAGCGGGCGTCTGGCGGCGGGAGTGGTGTGCGGGAAAGAAGGGCGATTCCTTGTGCCGGAGCTGGCGGCGTCAGGCCTAATGCGCTGGATCCAGCAGAGCTAGCGGGTGATTGGATGTTGTGCTGTTAGATAGAACAGATACGGGGATTCTGGCTTCGCCAGAATGACGGCGCCAAAAGGATTTGTGTGCCGACATAAAGTCGCGCTAGCGGGTGAGCAGGAAGACGCCGCCGCAGACGAACAGGGTGGCCAGCCAGCGGCGGCGGTCCACGTTCTCGTGGAGGAAGAAGCGGGCGGCAACAGCGTTCCCAACGTAGTTGAACGAGGCGATGCCAGGCGCGGCAAGCGAGAGATCGACGCGGGAGAGCGTGTACAGCATGGCGAAGAAGTTGAGCGCCATGCAGAGTGCTCCGGCCAGGAAGGTAGGGTTGGCGAGCACGGTGCGGGCAGTCCCGGTCAGGCCTGCGACGGCGCGCACGTGATCCAGATCGCCGATCTGGCGCATGGCAGCGGCAATGAGGACCTCTCCCGCGATGGCGAGCAGCGCAACAAAGGCGATGCAGGTCCAGGCGACGAGATGCGGCGTGGAATGCACTAGACGCCAACCCCGGAGCGGGTGGCGGGAAGTTCCGGTACGGTCGCGGAGTGGGCCTTGAGATCGGTGCGCGCGGGGCGGTTGGCGACGAAGCCGACAGCGGAGGTAATCAGCAGAATGCCGATCCAGCGGGAGAGCGAGAGGTGTTCATGGAGGAAGAAACGGCTGAGCAGCGCAATGACGACATTGCCGAAGGCCGTGGCAGGCATGACGAAAGTAAGGTCCGCCCAGGAAAGCGCGCTCATGTAACTGGCAAAGAAGCCGATAAGGAGAACAATGCCGAGAACCACGTTTAAATTGCTGAGGGCGTGAAAAAGGAGGAGCAGATGATGAAGGTCAACCGGGCCAATCTGGGTCATGCCGCGCGAGAGCAGGGCGTCGCCAAAAGAAGCGGTAAATACGACCGCGGCGAGCGTTGCGTACTGTCGTGGAGACAGGCGATGATTCATCTCTGGACATTCTAAAAGAGGGACGGCGGGGAAGGGGAGATCGACCGGTTGTGTTGCTTTGAGCACAGAAGAATCTCCAGTACGCCGCGGGAGGCGCTCCGCCTAGTTTCGATGCGGGGAAGGCGTGGAGGGTTATGGCGATTCGCGGAAGTAGGAGGAACGTAGCAGGAAGGAAACCCTGACAGCACCTGTGCCTGAACTTCGCGGTTCAGGCACAAGACTAAATTCAAAGCCTGCGACGCGAACGTTCAGGTCGCAGGCTAAGTCAAGATGGGAGGCTCGGTGGAGATTAGGCGTTCATGCTGACCGATTCCTGCTGCTTGAGGGCGTTCTCTTCCTTCATCTTGCGAGAGGCCTTGTTGCGCTGGGAGCGAAGCTTCATGAAGGACTTGGCTTCGATGTAGAGGCGCGGCACGTCGCGGTTGACGATGGCCTTCCAGACGACGCGGAACGCGGCCTTGGGGCGGAAGTAGTATTCATCGTAGAAGCGATGCACCATCTCCATGACGTACTCGACGGGCAGGCCGGGGTATTCGATGTGCGCCATCTGGTGGCCGGCATCGTCTTCCATCTTCTGGTTGGTGATGAAGCCGTTCTTCTCGGCGAAGTCGTAGAACTCGGTGCCGGGATAGGCGTGCGCAATCGAGACCTGGATGGTCTCGCAGTCGAGCGACTTGGCGAAGTCGATGGTGTTACGAATGGACTGCTTGGTCTCGCCGGGCAGGCCGAGGATGAAGTCGGCGTGGATGATGAGGCCGAGGTCGTGGCAGTCCTTGACGAAGTCGCGGGCGCGCTCGACGGTGGCACCCTTCTTGATGTTCTTGAGGATTTGCGGATCGCCGGACTCGAAGCCGACGATGAGCAGGCGGCAACCGGCCTCCTTCATGGCTTTAAGGGTCTCGCGGTCGGTGGTGACGCGCGAGGTGCAGGACCAGGTGAGGCCAATCGGCTTCAGCTTGGCGCAGAGCTCGACGGTGCGCGCCTTCTGGATGTTGAAGGTGTCGTCGTCGAAGAAAAACTCTTTCACGTGGGGGAAGAGTTGCTTGGCGTGGGCCATCTCGGCGGCAACGTCGTCGGTCGACCGTTTGCGCCAGGCATGGCCAGAGAGCGTCTGCGGCCATAGGCAGAAGGTGCACTGTGCTGGGCAGCCGCGGGTCGAGTAGAGCGAGACGTAGGGGTGAAGCAAAAACGGCACGTTGTAGCGCGTCACGTCCATGTCGCGGGCGTAGATGTCGGTGACCCACGGCATGTCGGGCTTGTCGAGCTTCTCGACCTGCGGGCGGTCGGGGTTGTCGAAGAAGCCACCGACGGGATTGCGGTAGCTGATGCCGAGAATCTCGTTGAGCGGCTTGCCGTTGGCAAACTCGACGACGGAGAAGTCGAACTCGCGGCGGCAGACGAAGTCGATGGCCGAGCACTCGTTCAAGGCGCGGTAAGGGTCGGTCGTGACCGGCGGCCCGACGAAGGTGATCTTGATGGACGGATTGGCTTTCTTGATGGCCTGCGCAAGAGCGTGGTCGCCGGCCCAACCGACGGTCGAGGTAAAGAGAACGAGAAACTCGTAGCCACGGGCGATCTCGATCGTCTCGTCGGCGGTGACGTGGTGCGGGGGGGCGTCGAGCAGGCGGGAGCCTTCAAGCATGCCGGCCGGGTAGGCGAGCCAGACGGGATACCAGTAGGACTCGATCTCTCGAACCGCGGGCCAGCGGGAGCTTGCGCCACCATCGAAATTTTCAAAAGAAGGAGGATTCAGAAGCAGGGTCTTCAGAGGCGTCGTCATGGGTATCATCAAAAGTTTACCATTCTGCACATTTGGTTGTTGTAAAGGATAAAGAGAAGCCGGTACTCTCGTTGATTCGAGCTATGTCAGGGCACAGCCGTTACCGTGGAAGAGAAAGAGTCCCGCAGCCAGTCTTCCAGACGGTTGGTTTGCCGAAGCAGATTCACTTCAGCCTGGCGCAGCCGGTACTGGGCGTCCAGCAACTCGACGAAGCGCTGCCGCTCCCCGATACGGGCATTCTGCTCATCCTTTGGGGTAAGCAGAGGGCCCGTGCCGGGGCTTTTGGTCTCGACGAGGATGGCCTCCAGCTGTTCCTGGGCCAGGTCGCGGTCGAGCGCGGCGAGTTCAGCGCGGGCGGCCAGCTCGGCTGTGCTGTGCTGCAGGCGGAGCCGGCCTTCGAGCTCCTGATCGCGGATGTTGCGGGCGTCGTGCAAGGAGTGCACGGCTTCCGTCATGGTCTCGCGAGCGCGGTCGCGCCGGCTCTGGTCGAAGATGGGAATGGTGACGTTGACGGCGAAGGCGGCGGACTGAGCGGCGAGGCTCCCGGCTCCGCGTCCCGTGACCGGGTTTTCGCCGGTGACATAGGGATAGTAGGCGAGGTAGCCGTTGTTGTAGAAGCTTTCCTTGCTGTATTGCGCGCCGAAGGTGACCTGCGGACGCCAAAGATAGCGTGCGTCGCCGAAGGCCTGCTCGTACTTCTGGTGCATGGAGACGAAGGCGGCCTGGACGCCGGGCGTGTCGGTGGCGGCGATCGGGGTGGACTGGCTGCCGCTGTCGACGACAAGGGGCGGAATGCTGTCCGGAATCGCATGCACTACGGTGCCGCTGAGGCCAAGCAGGCGCTCGAGATGGTCGCGGTACGTCGCGATATCGTCGTCGAGCTGCATGGTCTGCAAGTGGAGTTGGACCCCGGTGCGGCGGGCCCGGGTATACTCCATCGCAGTGTCCTGGCCGGCGTCCAGCCGATCCTTGACGATCTGCTGCAGGCGTTCGGCGAAGCCTCTCTCTTCGACCACGGCGCCGCGCTGCTGCTCGGTACGGGCGAGGTCGAGATAGGTGTTGACGACGTCCTCAGTGACCGATTGGCGAACGTCGCGCAAGGCGAGATTGGCGGCCTGAACCCCGGCCGCGGCAGCCCGCACATAGTCTCTCTGCGAGTAGCTGAAGACCAGCGAGCCGGAGGAGATGTTGAAGAGGGTCGGTGGACCGAGCGGGAAGCCGTAGCCATAACCGAGGCCGGAAGAGGATCCGATCAGGTTCGGAATATAGACATCCTTGGTCTGTGCGAGAGCGAAGCGGGCATGATCGACGTCGGACTCCGCTATCTTGATCCGCTCGCTGTTGCGCAGGGCAAGGTCGACAGCGGAGGTAAGCGAGATTTGGCCATGCGCGCCAGAATACGGCACGACTGCCAGCGCGAAGAGCAGGCACAGGGTGCGGACGACCGATTTGCGGACCGCAAAGGAGAGAGGAGTCGAGGTCATGAAACGGCTTTGACCTTCAAGCCGCTGGTCAGCTCGACGCTGGTCGACTTCGGTGCCAGAACGACGACGTCATTGACCTTCAGCCCGCTCACGATCTCTTCCTGGGTCAGGTTGAAGGCTCCGACCTGAACCGGCGTCCGCACCAGATCGTTGTTGACGATGCGATAGACGAAGCTGCCTGTGCCATCGGTGTGCAGCGCCTCGCGGGGCACGGTCAGCACATGGTCCTTCCTCATCTCGGTGACGGTGACGGTGACGTTGGTGTTGGGCAGCAGGTCGCCCCGGCTGTCGTCTACGGTGATAATGCACTCACCGACGCTGCGGGTTCCGTAGGTGATGACGGTAGTGGGAGCCTGTTCAATATGACCGTGCCAGACGATGCCGGGCTTGGCTTCCCAGACGATATCGACCTGCTGTCCACGCGCCAGACTACCGATCTCGGGCTCGTCGAAGTAAGCGCGGATCTGTACGTGGGTCAGGTCGGCGAGATCCAGGATGTCGTCTCCCGCCGGGACGTAATCGGATTCAGAGATGGGTACAGAGTAGACGGTACCGTTCTGAGGCGCGCGCATGTCCACGTCGGCGAGGGCGTTCTTGGCTGCAACCAGACTCGCTTGCGCATCCGCTACGCGGGCGCGCGCATTGACCAGGTCGCCTGAGCCGAAGCGATCGGTATTGCGTTGCTGGTCGGTTTGCAGGGTGAGCTCGGTGGTGCGAAGACGTTGCTGCGCGGCAGTGACCTCCGCTTGCGAGGCGGCGCCTTTGCCGTAAAGCTGCTGCAGCGCGGCGTACTTCTGGACGGCATCGTCATGGTCGAGCTTGGCAATGGAGATGTCTGAAGAGAAACGAGCGCGCTCTTCATGGGAACCGCCGGTCTGAAGATCGTGCAGGGCGAGTTCCGCGGCGGCGAGCACGCCCTCCGCGGACGCGATGCGCGCCGTGGGGCCGGAGTCGTCCATCTTGACCAGCAGCATGCCCTTCGAGACGTGTTGGCCGATGCTCACGTAGAGCTTCTTGATGACTCCGGGAAAGGGCGCGTGCGCCTGCCACTCGCCGATCGGTTCAACCTTGCCGTTGGCGGACACGGTTTTCGAGAGCGGCTGGTAAGTGACCGGCACCACTCGCACTTCAACGCTGCTGACGCCGCCGAGTTTGCGGACTCCGAAGAAGACGAGCAACGCGACGAGAAAGATGCCTCCACCCCAAAGCAGGGCGGGGAGGATACGGCTTGGACCGGTGTTCGCCATAGGGTAAAAACGCCAGTATATAAGAGTCGATAGGACTTAGGACGAAGCGGGTTTTATGGAGGGTGCGCTGGGCGAGGACGCAGTACGGTGCGGGCCGGTGCTTGCATGGGGCAGGGCTCCGGTTGTCTCAGGAGTCGGGGAGCTATTTTGACTCAGGTTTCGCGCTCCGGAGCTATGTCCTCTCGCTCCGGAACGAGGTCTTCGTGCTCCGGAACGAGGTCCTCCAAGATCAGGTCGAGGCCGCCGTACTGCGGATGTTTATTCTCGCAGAGGGTGAAGACGGCGTCCACGCGCGAGCCTTGAACGAGGCCGAGGGTGCTGGCGCGCTCGGCCCAGGAGCTGCGGCCGGAGCGGCTCCAGCCCATTGCGTTGCGTGGGGTGCCGTCGGGAGCGGGTGCCAGAGGGAGGCACAGGTGGCTGTCCTGGATGATGCGCGGAGGGCCGCTGAGAACCAACCCATGCGCCATCAGCAGCGGAGCGGGATGGCCCATGCCGAAGGGCTCGCAGCGCTCGAGCCAGCGCAGCAGGTCAAGCGTCAGGTCCTCGGGAGCGACTTCGAGATCGCACGCCAGGCTTGGGGAGAGCAACTCCGGGCGCAGCGTGGCGCGGGTGTGGGCGCGTAGACGATCGCGCAGGGCGGGAAGCCGATGGCTGGGCAGCGAGAAGCCGACCGCGTGCGCGTGGCCGCCGAAGCGGGTGAAGAGGCTCTCGCCGGCGGATTCGGGGTCTTGCGAGGCGTGCGCGGCGGTCAGCGCGTCGAGTAGGTGGAAGCCGGAAATGGAGCGTCCAGAGCCGTGCGCCTCGCCGGCCTCCGAGCGGATGACGAGCGCCGGACGGCCGGTGCGGTCGACCACGCGCGAGGCCAGAATGCCGAGGACGCCGCGGTGCCACTCTGGGTGGTCGAGCACGATGCACTCCCCGGCGAAGGCTCCGGCGGAGTCACGCAGCGAATGCAACTGGAGCTCGATGGCTTCAAGGGCGGCAGTTTCGGAGGCGCGGCGGTCGGTGTTGAGCGTGTCGAGTTTTTCGGCGAGCGCTGAGGCGAGCGCGGGGTCGCGCGTGAGGAAGAGGTCGACGACGTCGGAAGCGATGTCCATGCGGCCTGCGGCGTTGATGCGCGGCGCGAGGCGGAAGCCGACCTGGGTGGCGGTGGGGGCCTGATCGAGCGGCAGTCCGGCGACCTGGAGGAGGGCGCGCAGGCCGGGTTGCACGGGGTGGCGCAGGGCGTGCAGGCCGAGCGAGACGATGGCGCGGTTTTCGCCGGTGAGCGCGACCGAGTCGGCGATGGTGGCGATGGCGATGAGTTTGAGAAAGCTGGGCAGCAGCACGTCGCGCAGACGCGCCTGTTGGGCCTCGGTAACGGCGTGTGCGGCAAGCAGGGCGTGGGCCAGCTTGAAGGCGACGCCGGCTCCGCACAGGTTCTTGTTCGGGTAAGGGCAGCCGGGCTGGGCGGGGTTGAGGACGGCGAGCGCGTCGGGCAGGCCCTCTGCGCCGTCGGGAAGGTGGTGGTCGGTGACGAGGAGGTCGAGGCCGAGCGAGCGGGCCTCGGTGGCGGCGGCAAAGGCGCGGATGCCGGTATCGACGGAGATAACGAGCCGGACGCCCGCTTCGGCGGCCTGCGCGAGGCGCGAGACCTGCATGCCGTAGCCCTCGCGCAGGCGATGCGGGACGTGGAAGCTCACCTGCGCGGGGCGGTCCGGGGATGCGATGCGCTCGATGGCTGTCTTGAGCACGACGGTGGCAGTGGTTCCGTCGACGTCGTAGTCGCCGTAGATGAGGATCGGCTCACCGCGGGCGACGGCGACCTCAATGCGGGCGACGGCGGCGGCCATGCCGAGCATGAGCATGGGATCGTGCAGGTCGTCGAGCGAGGGATGGAGAAAGTGGTGCGCATCGGCCGGAGTCTCAATGCCACGCGCGGCCAGCAGGCGAGCGATGGGTTCAGGGCAGTCGAGCGCCTGGCGGAGCGTGGCCACGACGGTGGGGTCAGCCGAATGGACGTGCCAAGGACGGTGCTGCGGCATGGCGTGTGGTCTACTCGTCGCGGTCGTCGACAACCAGGCCGCCGATCTCGCTGGCAGCCTCCATCAGGTCCTGGAAGCGGTCGTACCACTCGGTTGAGGTCTCGAAGAGGAACATCACGCCCTGGTGTGCGAAGCCAAGCTGCAGGTAACCCGCCTTGCCGATGTGCCGGACGAGGGTTTCGGCGTCGTCCATGTCGATCTCTTCGTCGTCTGAAAAGGTGTGGTCGCGCAGTTGCTCGAGCAAGAGGGTGACGTCGGTTTTTTCGAGTACGACCTCGCTCATGGTGATAAAGGGCGTGCCGGCGGCTTTGGCGTGTTCGACGAAGTCCTTCCACGCGTCGGCATCGTCGTCTTCAAAGAGAACGGTCGGAACCTCTTCAGTAACATAGGCGGGCATGCGGCGCAGTCCATGGCCGGCGATGAAGGCTATCATGTCGTCTTTAAGGGAGAGCAGATTATCGGCTGGCATCACATCTCATTGTCGCAGATATGGTTGTTGATCTTTTCGCAGAGATGCATGGGTCACGTAGCCGGCGTTCGAGCTGTCCATGGAGGTCCGATCCGCCGATGGTATACTTGGCAGAATCGATCATGATTTTTTCCAAGGATTACGTCGGGTATCTGGCGCGCCAAACGGTGAAACAACTGGCGGCCGCCAAGGTGATCCGCACCGAGAAGCCGGCCGTGTTAAGTGAACGGGTGACGGCCGGGATGGTAGAGGAGCTGTCGCTCGAGGATCGAATCAACGATGAGGTGCGGGTCATCCTGGAGGCGATCCAGGACGACATGCGCAAGACCGGCGCCAGCTATCCGGAGATGTTCAAGAAGCTGAAGGTAAAGCTCGTCAACCAGTACAAGGCGGTGCTGTGAGGATTACGCGAGACAAGCTGAACAAGCTGGCACATGTGGTTGCGGACACCTTGGCAGAGGTTCCGGAGTGCGATTTCCTGGAGGATCGGAATACGATTCGGCAGGAGGCGCGCAAGGCGCTTGAGAAGCTGTTGACCGACGAGATGAAGCTGGATGTGGGAGCTCGGCAAAAGATTGCTTCGCAGCGCAAGATCATCGTCGAAGGCTCCCAGGAGTGGGACATCCTCTACCGCAAGTACTATAACGACGAGGTCAAGAAGCTTGGGCTTTAGTTTGTCGAGCTCACGGCGGCTTTGCTACACTGGGGAAAGTTCGTGGTCGAGACTTGCGGGTCTTCCACACGCTGAATTTTTAGTCATGGCGTTATGGTGTAACTGGTTAACACGTCGCCCTCTCAAGGCGAAGAGTCCGGGTTCGAGCCCCGGTAACGCTACCAAGTCTGTCGATGTAAGTAGTCTGCGTAACTTTTGAAGGGTAAAAAAGGCATGCCCGAACCGCATCTCTCTGCGGAGAGCAGGGTTATTCTAAGCAGGTTCCGTGGGTGAGGCCGATGTCTGAAACGATTTCTGAAACGATTCAGGATCGCGCGCTCCGCGTGATCGCAACGAAGCAGGGATTGCCGCTCGATCGAGTGCGGCCTGAGAGCACCTTTGAAGAGCTTGGCATCGACTCGCTCGATCGCTTGAACATCCTCTTTGAACTTGAAGGTGAGTTCGACATCCAGATCGACGACGAGCAGGCCAAGCAAGTCACCACGCTGCGGCAGATGATTGACGGCATTACGAAACTGGTCCACGCGAAGGCCGAGTCTTCGCCTGCGCAGTGAGCATGCGCGTCGTCGTTACCGGAATGGGCGTGGTCTGTGCGGCGGGCCAGGATCAACAAGAATTCTGGAGTTTCCTCAAAGAGGGCCGTTCCGCCATCGGCGGGCTCTCCCTGGTGGATGCGAATCTATTGAAGTTCAAGAAGGCTGCGGAGGTCTCCGGCTACGATGCCGCGGCAAGATTTGCTCCGAAAGAGCTGGCATTTCTCGATCGTTTTGCGCAGTTCGCGTTGATCTCCGCCGCGGAAGCCGTGACGCAGGCCGGCGTGGAGTGGACCGAAGAGGTGCGGGAGCGGGGTGCCATCATCACGGGAACCTCGCTCGGTGGGCGGCGGGCAGAAGAAGACGGCTACTGGGAGCTCTTCCACCATAAACGCACCCGCGTCCACCCACTAACGATCCCGCTGAGCATGAGCAACGCCGGGGCCAGCCACATCTCCATCCAGTACGGCATGCAGGGGCCGGCCTATACGGTTTCGACGGCGTGCTCTTCCTCCGCGCATGCGATCGGCCAGGCGTTCTGGATGGTGCGCTCGGGCATGGCGCCGATGGCGATTGCGGGAGGCAGCGAAGCGCCCATGTTTCTCGGGGGCTTGAAGGCCTGGGAGGCGATGCGCGTGGTCAGCAATGATACGTGCCGACCCTTCTCGGCGGATCGCTCCGGCCTGGTTTTGGGCGAGGGCAGTGCCATTCTGGTGCTCGAGACGCTTGAAGGCGCGCTCGCTCGTGGAGCCAGGCCGCTGGCGGAGATCGTCGGCTTCGGCATGACCTCAGACGCGAGCCATCTGACACAGCCTTCGTTTGAAGGCGCGGAGCGAGCGATGCGTAAGGCAGTGCTCGACTCCGGTCTGGCACCGGAGCAGTTCGGCTACATCAACGCACACGGTACGGCGACCCTGGCCAACGACCGGACCGAGACCGCGGCCATCCGGGCAGCGTTCGGAGCGCATGCGAATCGGCTCGCGATCAGCTCGACCAAGTCCATGCATGGGCATGCGCTGGGGGCCGCGGGCGCGATCGAGGCGGTCGCCTCTATCCTTAGTTTGCGTCACGGTGTGCTTCCTCCGACGGCCAACTATACGAGCCCGGATTCGGAGTGCGACCTGGATGTCATCCCGAATGCGGCGCGAACGCTCGAGGTCGAGGCGTGCCTGTCGAACTCGTTTGCCTTCGGCGGCTTGAATGCCGTGCTTGCGTTTCGCAAGATGCCCTGACCGCTATCGCCGTTTGGGCGCTGCGCGATCGGCCAACCAAGCTACGGATCTGCGAATGCCTTCTTCAAGAGACACCTTGGGATCGAAGCCGAAGTCGTGCTTGGCCTTGGTCGCCGGAAACTCCTGATTGCGTCCCAGCAGCAGCACGGCATGCCGGGTCAGCAAAGGGCGGCCCGGCAAGCGCAAAGTGCGATGCGACGCCTCAAACACGCGTGCGAGCGACTGTGCTACTCCAAACGAAAGATCGATCCACGGAGGCTTTGTGCCGAGTTGTGCTGCGAAGAGCGTGGCATAGTCGCGCCATGAGGCGCTGGTGCCATCGGCGAGGTTGTACGCCTGGCCCACGGTACGGGGGCTCGCAGCCACGTCGAACATGGCGTGCGCAACATTGTCCACATAGGTAAAGCCTCCCGTCGCATGGCCGCCGCCGACGTAGGCCATCAGCCGCTGCCGGAGCAGCGCGGCAATCTCCTGCGTGAAGTCTTTTCCGCGCGGACCGTAGATGGTGGCCGGGCGAACAATCGTTACGGGAAGCCCTTCACCGTGCGCGTTCCACACTGCGGCTTCACCCGCTCCCTTGGTCTGGTTGTAGGGCAGACCTGCGTCGACAAAGGAATGTTCTTCAGTGCAGGGCGTCTCCGGATAGCCGTAGATGTCGGTCGTGCTGACGTGCACGAATCGCTGGAGCAGAGGTGCTTGCTGGGCGGCGGCGCCCAAGAGATTCTGTGTGCCGTCGATGTTGGCTTCGACATATCTCTTATACGGCGCCCAGTCGGTGGAGCACGCGGCGCAATGGAAGACATGCGTGACCTGCTGGAGGGCCTGCCCCAAAGCCGCACGATCCGAGAGATCGCCCTCTACGATCCGAGCGGTCGTGGCGTGCAGGTGGCGGAGATCGGAGCCGGGCCGGGCCAGAACCGTTACGTCCTCGCCGCGCTCACAAAGAAGCTGCGTAACGCGACCGCCGAGAAAACCGCTTGCGCCGGTAACCAGAGCCGGCATAACTTAGGCAGCCGTTGCCATCTGCCGAAAGACGTCCAGAACGAACTCAAGCTGGTTGGTGGTGTGGGCCGCGGTAACGCAGAGCCGCAGCCGAGCCGAGCCTTGCGCCACCGCCGGGAACATGACCGGCGCGGCAATGATGCCGAAGTTGCGCAGCGTACGGGCAAAGAGCGCGGTCATTTGCTCATCTTTGAGGACCACAGGAATCACCGCCGTCTCCGACAGGCCCGTGTCATAGCCGAGCTTCTGCAGACCCGCCCGGAGGAAGTTTCCGTTGGCCTTGAGACGCGCGACGCGCTCATGATCCTTGCGCAGAATCGCCAGTCCAGTCGTAATGGCGGCAACGGAGGCCGGGGGCATGGCGGCGGAGAAGATGTATGGCGAGGAGGCATGCTGGAGGAAGATCGCAACCTCTTGCGAGACCGCGATAAAGCCCCCGTTTGAAGGAATGGATTTGGCAAGGGAGCCGGTCCAGATATCGACCTCTTCGGTCGCGATGCCGAAGTGCTCATCCGTTCCGCGGCCGGTTGCGCCCAAGACCCCGGAGGCATGCGCCTCATCGATCATCAGGAAACAGCCAAACTCTTTCTTGAGCGCGACCAGCTCCGGCAGGCAGCAGATGTCGCCGTCCATGGAAAACACGCCATCGGAGACGATCAGCGTGCGGTTGGCGGTGTTCGGCTTTTGCAGCTCATCGCGCAGGGACTGCGGGTCGTTATGCCGAAAACGCTGCAGTTGCACGCCGGACAGGCGGCAGGCATCGAGCAGGCTGCGATGGCAAAGCTCATCCATAACGACCCGGTCGGACGATCCGAACAGACCGTAGATGACGCCAAGATTCGCCATATAACCGGAGCTGAAGGTGAGCGCGTCTTCCGTCCCTTTGAAGCTGGCCAGGGCCTGCTCCATCTCACGATGGATGTCCAACGTGCCGGTGAGCAGCCGTGCTCCGCTGGTGCTGGTGCCGTATCTCCGGATCGCCTCCATGGCGGCAGCGTCGATGCGCGGATCGCCGATCAGGCCAAGATAGTCGTAGGACGACATCATCAGCATCGGGTGACCGTCGGCGGTGACGCAGGGACCAGCCTTGGCTTCGAGCGGCATGTGGTAGGGATAGGCGTCGAAAGAGCAGGCCATCGCCGTATTTTCAAAGACGCGCCTCGCCCGCGGATCGAGGAGGTCGGTCTTTTTGAAGCTCCAGGTCCTGCCCGGAGTGAAATAGCTTCCGAACATCTTGCCGGAGGAAGAGGAGAATCCTGTCGTGGTCTCCGCGTTCTCTTGGACGTCTCGCAGTGCGATCATAGGCGTAGGGTCGATTCTAGATGAACCCTGATCCGTTTGGAAGAGCATGTGTGATGGGACCACAGATCCCGGTACACTAGAAACTTGACGCTCGAACACCAGCACGATCTTCGACGGCAGACCAGCTTTCGCCATCGCTTGGAGTTCGGGCTTGTTTGGCTGCTGGTGCGCGGGTTAGGATCCGTACCGCGTCCCGTAGCGCGAGGCGTGGGGCGAGCCCTGGGATCGGCAGCGTTCTTCCTGCTGGGTCGGCTGCGTCGTGTAGGTCTACAAAATCTTCAGATCGCCTATCCCGCCTGGATCGAGCCGCGGCGCAGAGATCTGCTTCGGCAGGTCTATCGAAACCTGGGTTTACTGTTGGCGGAGTTTTGCCTGATGCGGCACTACACGGCAGCGCAGGCCGGCACCTTCATCCAGTACGAGGGCCTGGCGCACTACCTGGATGCGCAGGCGGAGGGCCGCGGAGTGCTGGTGCTGACCGGGCATCTGGGCGCGTGGGAGCTGTCGAGCTTCTTCCACTCGCTAGCCGGGCACCCCATGGGGATGGTCATTCGGCGGCTCGACAATCCGCTGGTCGACGCATTCGTCAACCGGATGCGCTGCCTGCATGGCAATCGGGTGATTCACAAAGACGATTTTGCGCGAGGGCTGATCTCGGCCATGCATGCGGGCGAGACGGTCGGCATCCTGATGGATACCAACATGACGCCGCCGCAAGGAGTCTTCGTGCCGTTCTTTGGGCTGCCGGCGTGTACGGCCTCTGGGCTGGCCAAGGTGGCGCTACGGACCGAGGCCGCCGTTGTGCCTGGATTTTTGCTGTGGGATCAAGCCCGGCGCCGGTATATCTTGCGGTTTGGCCCGCGGCTGGCTTTGACGCGCACCGGCCACGGAGAAACGGATGTGCTGGCCAACACAGCCCAGTTCACCGCGACGCTTGAACGATACGTACGGCAATACCCTGAGCAATGGCTGTGGATGCATCGTCGCTGGAAGACGCGGCCGGCCGGGGAAGCGGGGGTCTACGAGTGGCAACGGTAAAAGAGATCGCGGCGTGGCTGGGCGTAGAGGCAAGCGCGGAGCTTGGCAACCGGGAGATCGCGCGTGTGGGGGCGATCTCGGGTGCGGGGGTGGACACGCTGGTGTTCGCCACGGATGAGCGCACCTTGCTGGAGGCACTGGCGTCGGAGGCTGGGGCGATCCTTACCTCAGAGGCGCTTGCCTCAGAAACGTTTGCGGAGGAGCACCGGGCTCGGGATGCGCGGGTGATCCTGGTGCGCACGCCGCGGACGGCGTTTGCACAGGTATACGCGCGCTACTTTGCCGAGCCGCCCAAAGGCGGCGTGCATCCCTCGGCGATCGTCGATCCTGCGGCGCGGCTGGGGGCTGCCTGCGAGATTGGCGCGGGGGCATACGTCGGGGCGCAGGTAGAGCTGGGAGACCACTGCGTGCTTGGGCCGCGGGTGGTGGTTTACTCCGGGACGACGCTGGGCCGGCGGGTGAAGGTGCAGGCCGGCGCGGTGCTCGGCTCGGCAGGCTTTGGCTACGCGCATACGGCCGAGGGATACGTCGAATTTCCGCAGATTGGAACGCTTCTGATCGGCGACGATGTCGAGATTGGGGCGAATACGACGATCGACCGCGGAGCGCTGGGCGAGACGCGCATCGGCAAAGGCACCAAGATCGACAACCTGGTCCACATCGCACATAACTGCGTGATCGGCGAAGACGTGATGATCGCAGCCCAGACAGGGATGGCAGGCTCATGCGTCATCGGAGTCGGCGCGATCCTGGCCGGGCAAGTGGGTTTGGGGGAGCGGGTAAAGATTGGTCCGGGTGTGATCCTGGGCGCGCAGACTGGCGTCCCCTCCTACAAACGAGTGGAAGGCGCGGGTGTCGTGTTCTGGGGAACACCTCCGCAGCCGATACGGGAGTATCTTCAGGATGTGGCGGCGTTTCGCGCCCGCAGAAGGAAAAAGTAATGGCGGTGGTGGTTGTCGGCGGACACACGCGCAATATCGGCAAGACGAGCGTGATGGCAGGGCTGATCGCGGCCACGCCGGAGAGGCACTGGACTGCGTTCAAGATTACGCAGTTCGGGCACGGCGTCTGCTCGGCCAATGGCGAGGCGTGCGACTGCGAGACGGCCGACCACACCATTGCGATCAGCGAAGAACGTGAGCGGGAGAGTGGAACAGACTCCTCGCGGTACCTGGCAGCGGGGGCGGCGCGGTCGTTCTGGGTGCGGACCCGGCAGGGCCAGTTGGCGGAGGCCATGCCGCGCATCCGCCGCGAACTCGCCCGGGCGGAGAACGCCATCATCGAGTCGAACAGTATCTTGCGGTTTTTGCAGCCGGATGTGTTTGTGTCTGTGCTCGATGCGGAGACGGCGGACTTTAAGGAGTCGGCCAAGCGCTACCTGGATCGCGCGGACGCAGTGGTGCTGACGGGGGGAAGCCTCGAGCAGACGGCGTGGCAAGGGGTTTCGTCCAGCCTGGTGCGGCGGGCAAACCAGTTCTTCGGCTCTGCGGAACAGTACTGTTCGCCGGCGCTGGTGATGTTTCTGCGGCAGCGGCTTCGTTAGGCCAGGCTTGAGAGAGAGAGGCCCCGGAGGTTCGCTCCGAGGCCCGAGGCAGTAGGTGCGTCAGTGCATCAGGAAAACAATCCATTGAAGCCGTTGGTGAAGAATCCACCCTTGGCCGTACCGGCGGCCACGGCGCCACCGCCGGTGACGATGTTGATGACTTGCGCTGTGCTACGGGCGAAGCTAGTTGCCATCTTGGGATCGGCGTCGACGAGCTGACTTGCCGTCGTGGCGCTTCCGTTGAGGGTGACCGTCTGCGTCGCGAGGCCGTAGTCGTCCGGGGTCGGGTCTTCGGGGTTCGCGGGGGATTGCGGGATCTGCTGAGCCAGCTTTGTGCGGAAAGCGGAGATCAGGTTCGTTACGGTCGTGAGGGTTCCGGCAGGAAAGCCTGCAGTGATGCCGTTACCGGTATCGTTGGCGTAGATTGAGGTGCGAATCAGGCCGGCGTGGTAAGCCTCGACGGCGTGAATGCCGACTGCTGCAGGTAGAATCGTGGTTTTGTTTGTAATGAGCGGAGCCGCGCCGTGATAAGCGGAGACGCCGACGTCCTCAAAGATATAGGCGCCGAGCAGGAAGAACGCGTCGTTTGCGTAGGGGTTGAAGTTGTAGCTGGTAGGGACTCCGGCGGCGGTTGCGACGGCGAGAAAGATGGCCGGGGTGAGATTGAGCGCTGGCTGGGCGACAGCCAGCGGTGTCGTGCCTGCGTTGAGGGCATTGCGCAGAAATGCAACGTGCTTGCCTTCTTCAATGGCAGTCTCGACAGCGTAGCCGGCGATGACTGCATTAGTGAAAGGAACTTTGAGGCTGGCGGGGGTGGGTGCGCCCGTTACTCCTACGTTGGCGACGACGCCGGCGGCGGCGCCGCCATTACCGGCAACACCGTTGAGTGG
>CALMVK010000039.1 GCA_937873145.1 uncultured Granulicella sp.
CTTGACCTCATCCTTTATTTCAACTTCAGGCGTGTCTACCTCAACTACAGGCTCCGCGCCTTCTGGCGTCTCTACTACTTCGTCGAGTACGGGTGCGTCAATAACTGCGTCTTCTGGCATTTATTTGCTCCTAAGCTATCAATCTTCCTGAAACGTAAGGAGCGTATCGCTTCCAGTTCCACCACGGGAACAATGCACGGGATACTTCCATTTTGTACTCGCGTGTGCTAAACCTATGTTCGTCCCAGCCCTTCATGAGTGCGTTGGCGAACCAACCAATCAATACGTCTTCCGGCATTCCACATGCAGGATTCAACCGGATAAATTCTTGCGCCCATTCTTGGGCGTCAAACGTCTTAAGTAGGTTTACTTCTGGCATTTACTTCTCCTGTGTCCAACCCGCATTTGGTTTTAGTACGCCTGCTTGTACCAGCAAAGCAATAACCGCATTGTTGAATGCTGCCTGCCGTCTAGCAAGCGAAACTACTGTGTCTGTTTCTTCGGTGTAATCAATGGCTATGTTAAGGCCGCTGAGCAATTCCAAATCATCTTGCTTGTTGTCCGGGTGATTCACACACAACGGCGCGTGTTCGCTCATTTACTTTTGCTCCTTCGCGGCCTGAGCCTTTTTCCACTCAACATAAGAAGGAAAGAGTTCCCATAGCTTCTCTTCTTTAGCAAGAACTTCGATTGCCTTCTCGGTAATGGGCATGTTTACTTCTCCTCCGGTGCTGTCTGGTCCGGTTCAACTGGTACACGCTTGCCGCTAGCATCCTCAATGAAACGTGTGATTATCCCCGATCCGCGCCCCCAGATCATATCGCCGCGCTCGTCAATGTATCCATCATTTAGGTCAGGCTTAGCCTTGCTCATTCTTTCTCCGTTGGACCGCTTTGGTCCGGTATCTGAATTTGCGTAACCTTAGCAGGCGACACGGCTTCTTTAGCCGCGAGCACTGATTGATGCTGAGCCTGTGCCGCTACGTGCTGCGTCTTCGCTGCCGTCTCGCGCTCATCCAACACTTGCGAGTTGGCAATGCCGTCTGGCGTCGTTGCCGTCGCTCCTGCTGCCTGAGCAAACTGAGCAATCGTGCTCGGATCGGTAACAGCCATCGTCATACTAACCTTTGGCGGCTCGATATGCGGAGGCGGTGTCTGTGCCTGCAATGCTTGACGATGTGCCGCGCCATGCAGCTTGACATTTTGGATGCCCTGTACATTGCCTTTACGCTGTTGCTCTGAACAAGCATCGGAGCTAAGCCATTCCTGCACCTTGTCCATCTCCGCTTTGTGGAAGTCCCAATCGGCATCAATGGGAACCGAACACGTCATCGGCGGGGGGGGAGGTTGCTGACCCTGCGCCATTGCCTGCTGCGCTGCCTGCTGATATTGAGGGTCATTCGGGTTTGGGATTGGCGGTTCATTCAAAAGCTGCTCTATCTCTTGAAGTTGCTTGTCCCTCGCCTCAGCACCCGGAATCACTAAATCCTTCAAGCGGGAATACTGCTTAATCAACTTTAGATTGTCCGGCTGACTAACAATTGTTGGATCGATTTGACCAAGCTGCGTCATAACCATTTGCAACGCTGCCGCCTTATCTGCGGGAGTCTCGGGATAGGCCGAGTCGGGATCAGGGTAAGCACCGAAGTCACCCTCTAAGATCGCTTGCGGGTTGAAGGAGTCCTGCATGCCTCCACCCTGTACTGCTATGTCACCTTGGCCCTCTAGCTGCGCGGCAAGACGTACTGCAATCGCATACGTATCAGCAAAGAGCCACTGATAAGCATTCCATGCGGTCGATAGCTGACCTTTAGCTTGGTCCTGTAGAAGCTTTTGCCCCGATGCCGTCTCTTGGTCAGGTGTTCCCGAACCCTGAAGTGAAGGTAGGTCCCCGGTTGTAAACTCTCCAAACTGCAGCAGTGATTCACATGCCGCTATAAGATCAGGCGATAGCTGGTTTTGCGGTTCTTTCGATACGCAATCATCCACTTTCATGCCATTTGGAGGGTTGATAACGTACACGTTGCCAGGTTTGCCGTCTTGCTCTGGCAATGATTCAGGGTCTACAGCTTGCCCATGCACCCAAGTTCCAGAATTGAGGTACTTAGCTTGTTCGCGTAGCTCATTCTTGTAATCGTTGAAATCCTCCTGGACCTCGACCAAATTTTTCAACATCGAAGGGCGGCTCTGTCCCTGTCCAGGTGAAGGCCATGCAACCGCCAACCCCCCACTTACGTCCGCACCGCCCAGGGCTTCAGGAACAGCATTAACAAGCTCGCCGCCTTCAATAACGAGGCGCACCCCTTGAGAATAGAACTGCTGAAGGAATTGCCTGGTCTCATCTGGTGCTTTACGATAGCGCGACTTCTTTAGCCAGCAGTTGTGCTCTGTCACCACAGATTTGAGCGAATCAACACCGCCACCACGCTTATTGCTGATGACGTTCAGCCGTGCCAGTCGCTCGTATGTGGAATCAGCCCCGCCATCTACCTCTGAGCTAATCTTGTCCGCGTTATCGGGGTACTCTTCCTTAGCTTCGTCACTGTCAACCTCTTCCGACAGCACACAGTACGACCAACGCTCCATCTTTCGTGCAAAGATCGGCACCTTAGACTCTAAAACTCCATGTACCGTGACACGTAGCTTCCCCTTGCTGTCAATGCGCGACCAAGTAATAGTGCGGCCGTCCGTACAGAAGTTTCCTGCGACTTCAGCCTGCCGGTCTCGCATATTTACCATGCGATCTACTCGACTCCGCATCTTCTCTGCAAAGGTCGCCGCCGTAACGTCGTTTGGTCGCTGCAAGTCTTTTTCAACAAAGTTGATGCCAGGATTAGCGCTCAGGATCGACACGAACGAACGATAGTGCGGCGTAAACATGTTGTGCACTGCCATGAACTCAGGCAACTCACGTCCCGACGCTTCAGGCAGGTAAAACGCATACGTGTGCTTGCTGTCGTACCAGAGATGCTGTTGCCCATTACGGAATGCACGTTGTTTCCATGCGTCACGCACCTCTGCCCTACGTGACGTACGTTCTTCATTCATCACGTCACGAAACAAATCAAGCATGCCAGCGCGTATAGAGTCCGTCGCAAGTTCAAACGGGTTCTGCGGAGCCATCTCCTGCTGGTCCAGCAAAGGTGCTGAGGTCAATCCACATCCTCACTACGCTCTATCTGATTCTTTACGCTTCCCCACTGACCACCAGAGGGCTTAGGCTTCGGTTTCTCGGGTGTCTCTTTCTTCTGCGCCATACCGATTGCATTCACGGCAGCATCAAAAGCCTGCACTTGTGCGGCAGCTTTCATCCGCGCATCCCGTTCGTTGTAAGGCTCAGGCACAACGATAGGATCGTCATCCGCACCAAACACCTTTAGCACACGCGCCAACACGCACGACTCAATCAGCACGGTAAAGGCAAGGATGATGCACAAAGCTAGTGTCAAAAGTATTGCCTCCCAAACCGTTCTTTTTTCTTCCGCTGATCCATCATCTTTAGATGCGTCATATGAGCCGCTGTGGCCCCACCGCTCTGGAAAGCCTGCGTTACCTTTTCTTGGAGCTGGAAGCTGAATGGCTTAGCCGCACTGTTCAGCATCCCCTGCAATCCGTAGCGCAACTCATCGCCTATGTCGTCGTACAGGTGATCCGTCTTGAGAATGTCTTCAATGTTTCCGTCCTTATCGTACTGCAAGGCGGGAACCGCATTCAATGCTTCAGGGCAGGCCTCAGAGATCAGCCATTGGTCATTCTGGATTAGCTGGTACATGAACCGCCAACCAACTACGCGAGATCCCGGAGTCATATCCGCCATCTCGGGAAGACTTAGACCACCTCCTCTGACCACACTGCCAATCATCTCTGCCGGTGTGTGCTGACTGCTCTTCTTGCCAAATGCATCCGAACTCAGAAAGAAGCGGCTTACCTTATCCGACCCTGAAAGCTTTACCAACCGCCTTCCAAGGTCTTCTTCGTCCGTTCCATCCTGCGACAACAGCGCAATGTGCTCGCGATACGTGTACACAAACTTCTTAGGGGTAGAGATCACACGCCCAAACGTCAACGCCTCTTCCGGACTGACATCACCAGTTGTATGCCAATGAACTGAGGTCGCATGCTTGAAACCCCAATCCATACTCATCCACTTCGGCCACCACGGCTTGATTATCGGCGCGAGTACAGCCGGATGAATGCGGCGCTCGTGACGCTCAAAGTTTGTAAAATACTGGCCTTCAGGGATTGACCAATCACCTTCAGCCAAAGCGCGGCGCTTAGCATCGGGAAGCGAGAGAAGGTCTTGGTAGTAATCCGTAGTAATGTGCGGATTATCAAGCACCATTGCCGGAACATATGCAAACTCCTCACGAAACGGCTGCAACTCTTTCGGGAACTTCTTATCTATCCAGAAATCTTTGACCCAGTGATGCCCAACTCCTCCAGGATTGGTTGCCCCAACAAAGCAAGGTCGATCAACTCCTGGCCACCTAAGTCTGAAACGAAGGTCGTCAAATGTGTCCTTGCTGTTTTCGGTAAGTTCTTCCACTGCAATAGCCGCAAACTCAGCAGACCGATACTTGCTTGGCTGATCCAAATTGCGGAGCGCAATCGTGCCACCACCGAACTCGGGAAGCAGTTGAAAGTTGAACCCATCTGATTGCGTCTTTCTGAGTGACCCCAGCCACTCGGGAAACTCGATATTGATTCGGCTGATCTGTCTATCGGTCAGCGTAGGGTAATCCATCGAAAACAGCCCAACGCGTATTCCGTACGTTCCGGTCTCAGCGTAAAGCTTTAGAAGCTGCCTTAAGCACCACCAGCGCAAGAAATATGACTTGCCGCCACCGCCTGCGCCGCCATACAACGTAAAGCGATGTGTATCAGTTGCACGAAACGCTTGACGCTGCCGATCCGTTGGCTTCATCAACTCCGATAGCCTTACGTCCTCTAAGCTTGGCATCCCTTATTGCGTTCCACTTAGCAACAATCGCCGCTCTACACGCCAAACACTTTCGCGATCCATTCGGCTTCGTCCCCGTATTCTCAGGCGTATACCGATGCCCCTTACTGCAATGCGTGAGGGCCTTCCGCTTAGCGGCTGATGCATCAATGCCGCCACCGCGTATCGCATTCTCTCCGCGAGTAACGATTTCCATGTGTGCCGGATTGCAACAGGCTTTTACTCGGCATAGGTGATCCACCGTCATTTTGTGCGGGATTAGGTCTACCAGCAGCTCGTAAGCAAACCTATGGGCATACCCGTCTGCATATCGCCCATAACCAGTTGGCGTCTTTGCTGCCAACCACAACCAACACGTATCCGTCTTGCGAACCTTACTCCAAAATGCATCCATACTGCTATTTTAGACGATCTAAAGGATTACGGAAGCACTAAACGTCATTTATTACGCGCTTGACACTAACCTCGATCTCCCCACCATGTTGCACGTCAACCGCCTGCGCTGCCTTCCCATACAAACGATCCGTGAGGTATGAAATAGCTTTGATCCTCACGTTTGCGTCTTCCTCGGCAATCAACTGTCTCCAGCTTGATTCCTGCAATTCTGGCGTAAACCACCCTTGCAGAGCTTTGGCGTAAGCTTTCGCGTCTAACAGCTTTTGTGCGTTAGAGATGCGTCCCGCGTTCGGTCGTGCGCCGCCATGCCCTGCCATGTGTTGATTCCCCTTGAATTTGGAGCCATTGAGCATGCTCTAACTTGGGCTACCCTAGCTAATTTTCTAGAGCAGTAAAAGCCTAACCCTCGGGCCGCGCCTATCAAGCAATGTCCCGAGGGTTATTCCGAACGTCGCCAACGTATTTTCATTTTACCACGAGTTTTTTACCCAGCCTTATGTCCTGACCAAGCCTGCACCAAATGCTTATGACGCTCTGATCCCTCTATCGCAGCCTGGGAGACTTTAGGCCCCATCGAGGCCGATAGGTCGCGTACCTTAAGACTGGCAGGTTCGCGTGTCATCTGAATCGACTTGCGCTTATCGCTCACCCAACGAGCAAATCCTAAACTCACCAGGTCAAGCGCCGACTCCCTGGGTATGTTCTCTAATGGGCAGCTTCGAGTGCTCTGACCGCGTGCAAACACCTGAATCAGGGTCAACTCTGCCTCCGGGGTGATGTGCGCCTCGCTACAACGGGGAGGCTTCCGAGTACCGCTTTGATTGTGTCATAGACTGTGGGGTGTGTCAACTATTATATCCGTAACCTTATGGTCTCCAGTTCCAAATAGCTTGACCACCATTCATCTCGGGTAGCAATTTCCCGTCTACCTTGTCGGACCTAACGTACTTTGCCATAAAATCAAACTGGCCATTACGCTCCACTCGCCATACAGCACCTTCAACTTCATCAGCGCCATGACGGGATACTCGACAGGCAAGCATAGCGTCCTTGACGCTCATAGAATTGCAGCCGTTGTTGAGCAGCGTAGGCACCTGAAATCCACACGCCGTAACGTGACGAGATGTGCTTTCCCAAGGCAACCTTGATTGCCCGCGCATAATGTCGAAAATTACAAAGGGCTCATGAGGTAGGTCGTACACCGTACCATGAGCCTGAGCCAGCCACTCTCCAACGCAACGCTCGCCTTCGGCAAGTAACTCCATGAAACGCTGAGAGTTATCTCGTACCCAGTACGCGAAAAGTTGGTGCTGTTCAAACTTTGAGCTTTGAGCCAGGTATCCGGCGCGACCAAGTGCCAACAACTCGTTCCCGACTCTAGCAACTCCTACGTTCGACCCGTCAAGCTTTTCCGTTACAAACACGCGATCTTGTTTATCCCGTTTGCTCACCGTGCAGATTGACGCCTGCCCTTCGTGGACGGAATGATCTCCAGACCCCATACGACTACACGGCAAGTGTCCGATGCTGCCGTAGTTTTTGAATCCCAGCGGTTTCGCTGTAATCATTTCCCCTCCCCATGCTCACACAAACATTTCAACCGCATCCCATAATTTCCGCGTCGCGTCCCAGGACAGCGTTCGTGCTGCTTGTTCTTACAATACTCGCAGAAACTCTGGGTCCGCACCGCAAACGGTATACTGCTGCGCTCCCTGAATCTTTCTAGGTACATCGGGCCGAAGTCCTCAAGATCAGCGTCTATCGCCATTGTCTACCTTTCTGAAATTTTCCACAATCAATTGTGACTAAACTATATTACTATGTCAACATGAGCAAAACGAGCAGTTCTCCACTCTACAAAACGTGGGCTTCTATGAAATCCAGGTGTTCGCACACAAGCCAACTCATCTATCCAAATTACGGCGGAAGAGGTATAAGAGTATGCGAGCGCTGGCAATCTTTCAAAAATTTCCGTCAAGATATGGGGGACAAGCCGACTCCGCAGCATTCTCTTGATCGAATTGACGTGAACGGAAACTATGAGCCTCAAAATTGCCGTTGGGCCACGCGAGCCGAGCAGATGGCAAATCGGCAAAACACGAAGGTCTTTGAAGGCGTGAGGCGCACCATGGCTGATATGGCCGGTTCGCTGAACTGTTCGATTGGTCATTTGCAGTCCACCATCAAGGAATGTGGCGAAGACACAGATAAAGCAGTCGAGATGTTGAGAAGTGAACGTGATCGCCTCTATTCTTTGCCTGATGGCAGGAAGGGCACCTTGGATGAATTCCGTGCATTCCTTGATTCCCTTAATGAAGAACAGCGGAATTGGGTGAAGGCAGAGGTAGCCTCATGGCACGGATTGAAGGGTCGCAAGCGTGGTGGGCGTCCTGTGGTCGTAAAACAGTGTCCTACGTGTCAGAAGAGCATGAGTTCGCGTGAGATGTGGATTCACAAATGCGCATCTCCTTCCGCTTGACGCATTCCGCCATATATTTTTCCACACACCTTTACGTTATCCACAGTTGACATCATCTGGTGTTTATAATAATATTTCTTTAGCGGAAACCAACTGCATAGGAGACACAAAATGCTCAAGGCAATCATCAACACTCCCAACATCACCCCCGCAAACACCAAAGCAACCCTTGATGCCAGCGATCTGGTTACCGGCTTTGCTTACACCACAAACATCTGGGCCAAGGGTGATCTGGTCCGTGTGTATATCAACAATCGCAGCCGCAAAGAGGTTGGATACGTTGAATTTCGCGGCGGCATTGTCACGGTTGTGCGGTCAGATAGTCATACTTCGGGCCATTTGACCCAGCTCACGGAAATCTTTGCCGGTGAATTGGTCGAGCCAGTCAAGACCATCAAGACCATCAGCCAAGCCCGCAACTGGGACAACCTCCAGAACGAGGGCTACTCCGATGGATACAACCCCTATCGCACGATGCGGGTGGCGTAATGGGGGCGAGCACTGTAAAGAAGTTTAGCCCGCGTACTGCCGCTGGGAAAGGTGGAAAGATGATCGACCTAGAGACCAGCTCTCCTGTCATCGCCACATTCCTACGCAACTACAACGATTGCGTGGACGATACGGTACGCCAGAGCCTTAAGCCGTTTATCCCTCGCCTAGCCAACTCACGTGGGACCGACGCGGTAGAAAAACAGAGATCCATGCTTGCCTTGGATTGGTTGATCCGTGTACACACGGCAGAATGGCTCAAAGCGGCCGGCTTGACGCAACACGCTGACAATCTTGCGAAAGCGGCTCGCTTTAAGACGGGAGAGGATGCTAAGAACATCCTGCCAACGTTGGTCGCCGCCAGGGCAGCCGCCAGGGCCGCCACCGCCAAGGATGCCGCCTGGGATGCCTGGGACGCCGCCAGGGACGTTTTGAAACCAACAGTTTTGTTGGTGCAGGCCACAGTCCCCGATTTGCTGAATCGCATGTTGGCCCTTACAGAGGGAGGGTTTGCGCAATGATTGCCTTTCCTGCAGAGATGCATAATGCGGGTGGCGTAATGGGGGCGACCATCTCTATCCTCACGACGCGCGCTCAGATCGTACACGACATACCTGCAGTAGACCCGGCAGCAGACACACTCACAACTATCATGGCAAGTCTCGAGGCCGCAGGGTACAAACTGGAGGATGTGGTGATCGCGCAAATTAGCACTGTGCGAGATTACACCTGGAGGCCCTACCAGTATTTGAGCAAGGCACACAATTTGGCCGAGCTTGCGGGGCTACCGCACTCGGATGTGCGCCTGGACAACTATCAGACATAAGCTCCGCCGCGCCGATCCTACGGTAAGCGATAGCCTCTGGGGTGGTACTCAGGGCCGGTAGGTAACCCGGCAAAGGATTTATATGGATTATAGCGAGCTGAGCCAATTCCTTGACACCCTAGACCCCTCAGAGCGTCGCGTGGTGATCTCCAAGGTATCCTCATGGCACTCGGCTAAACGCAGACGCCGTGGAGGTCGTGCTGTAGTCCTCAAAACATGCCTTAAATGCAATCGAGAGATGACGGCGCGAGAGATGTGGGTACACAAATGTACGGTATAATCATCTTAATCCACGATTTGCGTGGAGGATAGCTTCGTACGCTAAGCTGCCCGGTCGCCTACATGAGGACCGGCTTATTTTGCAACTTTAGCCACCATCCATTTCCCTCATTGCGTATCTGAGTATCTTCCAAGCCGGTACACCAACAACTTTTCCGTAAGCAATCAGGGTAGGAACCGATGGCACATTCTTGCCTTCTTCGGTCCTCCACATGTTTTTAGTCGGTGCGTCGATTGCAACATCAAGATCGCCGCGAGTAATGCCTGCTTCCGTACGCGCCAGCACAAGGGCCTTCTGTATAGCCTTAATGAGCTTTGGGTCTGCTTTCTTCATTTTGGGTCGCCACATGCAACGAAATCTTCTGGATTTCATTCCCTAACATCGTACAGATCATAACGCACTTCTGCTTCACGACGCCGGGAACCGCTTCAATGATCCACGGCATTAGATGCTCGTCAGAGCGCAACGTCTTTGGATTCATCGCATACATCCTCAAAGACTTCCACAAACTCCTTAGCATTGCTTACGAAGCGGCTGCCCTCACGCCTATAGTCGCGGAGATGAAGGTTGGTGGCTTCAACCAGCTCATCTTGCAGCTCCGCTATTCGCTGATCCTGTCTCCTAGAGACATCGCCTAAATCGTATGCCGCTTTCTTCCATATGGCGATCTGGTCATCACGGGAAGCGATCATCTCCTTGTAACGTAATTTCTCATCCCTGCGATCTTCTAGAAAAAGGATATGTCCGCCAATCAGCGTTATCGTAAAGATTCCAAGTGCCCAGATCATACCGCCTCCTTTACGCGTAACTAAGTTCTTGACGGATAGCCTGCTGAATCGTATACCCATTAGCGATATACTCGTCCCATACCGACTGTGGGGTTTGCTGCCAAATACCTTCTACCTCGTAGTGTTGAGCAAAATCGTAGTTCATATCGCCTCCTTGTTTCATACGCTTCACTTGTTGGCATCCTTCGCACACAACATCACATGCGGGTGGTCGGTGGGCTGCCAGTGACCATTCAGGCAAGTAACGAAGTTTTTACGAGTCGCTAAACCACCTTCAAGATCAATCATTGTGTACGGCTCTGGAGAGCCAGGATGATCCTGCATCCATTTAGCAATAAAGTCATCCTGCTGCGCGGGCACAAAGAGATGCATAGCAGAACCCTCATCTGACCAAATAGGTTGGTCATCGTATGTCTCTCGTAACCTAACTATCCCTTCATCCGACTCCGAAGGCTGATCCGTAGGCGGCGCGTCATATCCGTGCTCGCGTACCTCTTTCTCACACTGCGCCCGAACAGCATAATGCGTGGGATAGCCATACTTTGGAGCCCAGCCGTGGAGAATCCGGGGTCCCATCTCTCCACTGTTGAAATGCAGTGTGTGGCGCTGACAAAGGTGCGCATTTTTGACTGTTGGCCCGAGAGTCATTGCTAACGCTAAAAGCAGCATATCTCCTCCAGTAAAACTGGCTGTATCCATGCCATCCCACTACAGCCATCGTGGGCGGCGAAGCTACTCTTCCACCACGTTTCCAAGCGGACGTGAAGGAGCGATAAATCTCTCAATTTGCCGGCATACGTCAGGACTTGCACCCTGGGGTGAGCTTTGCCATCCTGAAATTTTCGATAGCTTGTCTACGATTTCAAGCTGACCACCTTGGAACTGTGCCAACTGACGAAGGCTGCGAATCTCATCCACGACCTGCCTCAGTAGCTGCTTTGCCTGTTCCAACTCTTCTACGCTTTTAGCTTTCTCTACCATCTCTCCTGCTTTCTAGCTGTCTACCCTACCACGCCTCAATACAGCCATATGAGGAATGTCACACGTTAGACTAGGGTGCCGTTACACTCACGCGCGACACTGGGTTGTTGTTATAGCAGGTCAAGGTCTGGCCTGACTTCAACGCAAACGGCTGCGCGTCCATATGCAGCGGAAGCCCGTCTACAATAAACGCTCCGGTTGCGTTAGCGAGCGTGTATGGATTCGTTCCCGAGATCACCGGTAGCGCGGCTCCGGTCGAATCCGGCGCATCTCCATAATCCGGGCCAGTGTCGATCAGGTCGAACATCGTTCCGATCATCAGTTTGTGAAAGTCGTCGTTGTAGTAGTAGCTGGCGTTCCCCGCAAAGGTGAATGGGACAGTCCAGTTCGGATCGTTGTCCATCTGAAAGAACGCGATTCCAGCGGCGCCGCCATTGTCCGCCGCGTACGCTCCCCAAAGCGCAAGGCCCTTGGCAATGGGTTGGAACTGAGGCGAGAATTGCGTCAGGTCTACGGTCGGTTTGAGCCGGATCAGCCCGCCATACGGAAACCCATTCGTAACCGTGGTGTTGGTCGCATAGTGTGTTCCAGGTGCGCGGAATAGCCGAGTGAAGAATTGCGTTGGAAGCGTGAACCGTAGCGGGTGGCAGATAGGCTTCCCGGCGGCGGCGGCGCGGATCGTTTCTTTGTATCCCAGCACAAATGGAGCCATCGGTAGCCCAGCCGCATCCGCTGAAGTATCGAGCCTAGGACGCGCACCACGCGGTTTCACGAGGTCGAAGGCGGCAATGGCCAGCGCAGTCTTTACCGCAGGCGTGGAGGCCGTCGCAGGTGTGTCTACGTAAGTGTCCGCTTCGATCAGGAACCCGTTGGTCTTGTCGATGGTTAGTGCGTGCATATCACTACCAGAAGGGCCATCTTCTACAACAGCGTTTGCCATCATCAGAACATTGTCGCTCTGATCGGAGTAGGCAGTTGTCAGAACTTCGGTCGCAGGCGAAGAGTAAAAATTGAGGTACATACAGGGATTGTGCTGACCGTGAATCGCTGCAGCGGCAATTGGTGCGAGGATCGTGGCGGAGTTCGCGTCTACTCCCTTGTTAGCGTTAGTGTAGATGATGTCATCGTCAAGCATCAGACGGCGCTGCGATCCGTCCGCGCCAACGATGTCTACCTCAGAACCATCGGGCAGAGCAGCAAGCTCAGCCGCCGTTAGTTGATAGCCGGAAGGAACCGTGTAGGGCGGGACAAATACCGGAGTCGCAGGTGTTGCGGGTGTCGGCACGGTCGTCGCGTCGGTGGACGTTACCTGTAAATCGAACGGAGCCCCTAGAAAGGTTCCGGTGATCGAAGTGATTGACATAAGGTGATTCTCCTGGGTGGGCATTATGCCCCGCCTGTGCAGAGCGTCCTAGGCTCACCTGGATCGCTTTCGGCCTCAGCCTTCCGCGTCCTCAGCCCTGCACAGGCGGCGCACGATGTTCCGTGCCAGCCTACTTGTTACGTGATTTTACGGGAAGATACTTACCACCCGTCCATTTGTAGCGAACACTTGATTTCAAAGCATTACATCGTGCATGCAAAGCGGCGTTCATCCAACTGCCGTCCTCATGTTCAATTAGATCGTTGCGGTGTCCGCCGCCCATTCCCCGGCCTGCCTCATGGTCGAAGGTGGCTTCCAAGTAGATCAAAGGCAATTCGCAAATTGCGCAGACGTTCTGCTGACGGTCTACCATCTCTATTATGCGCCTCAAATACTCCCGCCTGCCGGTAGGAGTTGGTGGACAGACTACCGTAGTGCTGTCTACGGGTTCAGGCTTGCGCTTAGCTGGTTTGGAAAAGGTGTTCATTCGATGATTCTTCCCCAGCATGTGCACATAGAAGGTCTCCTAATGTAGCCTTTTTTTAAATGTTCTTGCGTCATACTCTTCCATGGCTCTGGGATTGAATCGATAATTATGGGAAAACCAGTTTTACACCCTCCTTCATCAATGTAATCTCGGCTCTCCTCCCATAATGTCCAAACGGCTATTGGCTCTATAAGGGGTTGACCGTTTTTGAAAGATTCTACTTCCCATTGGATTGCACCTTCAGGCGGTATAAACATCATTACTCCTCCCGTACAGCTTCGTACTCCTCGTACATCTCACTACCCTAATAAGATTTCATTTTTTATACGAGTCCCACACGTCTTTGCAAAGCCCTGCGATAACAGCCACTACCAAAGCTGCGACCGCGACAACTGCTATAGTACAAACGACGGCTCCCAAAATGCTTTGGTACTTGTCTAAGCTCATACATCCTCCAATGCTTGCTTTACATCCTCAATTGATTCAGCCTTTACGTGTAAATGACCCAACGCTTTCACCTTCTCAGCAAACGCGGCTTGCTTCTCGGCGCGATCCTTGGATGTCTTCTGTCCTTTCGGTTTTAGCTCGATCCACAGCACACAGCCTTGGGGGAAAACAACCAAATCCGCTGTTCCTTCCTTGCAGAGGTTCATAAAGCCTCCCTTGACTTTTACTTTGCCCGACTGCATGCGCTCCCAAAATAGCCCCGATCTCTTGAGGAGTTCAAGGGTAGCCGCCTTTAGCTTTCCTTCGGGCGTCATGCGATCTCACTTTCGTGCTCACACTGCGGTACATACACCGGATAGATGCGCCGCTTAGGGCCACGCCTCCTGGCACACAAAACCTTTACATGCTCCAACAAAACTTCAGCTTCTACCGGATAGGACTCAATTTCCGCATGAGGCTCACCCATAATCTCTAACCGACACTCGCGCAGGGTAGGAGATTCGATAACACGATACCCGTAGTTTCTTAAAATGAATGCTTGTACACTTCTCAGAGTCTCAGCACCACCGTAAAGCAACACTACCTTCTTAGGCTTCATGGCATGGGCTCCCATCCATATCGCTGAAGCGTCTGCATCCAAATACGATCTTCTTTGGCGGTCACGTCCGCGTATCCAACCTGGGTTGCTACACCTGATCGATTGACTTGTGCTTTCGCAGCAGCCCGTTTCCTTCGATCCCGCTCACGAGCAATTAGCTTACGCCTCTCCTTGCAATTGCCGCACAACGGTGATCCGTCGGAGGAGATGGATGCACCGCATCTTACGCACAACCCCTTAGCTTTGATCTTCTTCACTCGCTCTGACCATGTAATCATGCAATTACCTCCTTCGCTCTACGTGCCTCTATACGGCGTTCCGCCTCTTGATCCTTAGCGTTGAGTATCGCCTGTAGCTTCAGTTCCAAGGCGGTAGGCTGGCGGGGCGGCAATAGGGCATCCTCCGCACGCTCTTTTGCTACTAAGCACAAATGTTCATTCCATGCAGCCTCTTCGCTTGCTTGACGAGCTTTACGCATCACGTCCCGCGCCGTCTCGCGCATTGTCGCACACTGGTCTTCGATGTCAACCGGCAACGGAAAAAACGTCGCTCTTCGCAGCACCTTCCAAAGAGCCCCCTCGAATACGCTCATCCCGTACTCTTTGGCGATCTCATCCCATGCCTTAACGTACATGTCCGGCGTACCAGGAGGAAGCGTTTGATTCGGCAGGAAGAGTTGGGCCTGAGCCATCATCTGCCCCAGTTGAACCTTCCGCTGCTCTTCCCGCTGCAATGCTTCGCTCAACAGCGGCTTTGATAGCGTCTTGGCTGATTCGCTGTCGTTCAATCGCTGAATTACCGTTCCGATTCGCTCCATTTGCTCCTCCCCTTATTTCGAACAATCCTTGCCACGAGTTTTCCGTTGATTGATTTAGAACGGCTGTAGGATCATGTCCGGCACGCTGCAAAGACTCCAGCTTTTTCACGAGGAGGGTCTTGGCGTGATCCGTAGGATTGGCGCTTTTCCGCTTTCGCATTTCCACAAATCCATCCCAAGCTTGGCGGTCGATCCATTTCGGCAATACGAAACTCGCGACAGCGAGTGCTTTAGTTTTGTTCTGTATCTGTTCTGTATCTGTTCTGTTCTGTTCTACAACGTTACAATTCCGTTTCATGACCGTTTCTGAAACGTTTCCTATCTGTTTCTTTTTGCTTCGAAACTCGCGAACCCGCGTCGTACTTGAGTCTGACGTAAATTGGCGCTTGTCCCAGTTCAAAACTTTCCACTGTGAATCTATAAAGCCACGCTGCTCGAAAAGGACTTTGGTTTCACTCAATTCTGACTCTGAAATACGCAAGTGAAACGCAAGCTCTGTTTCATGTAACGTTTCAAGGGCGTTACTGCAACGGAGGCACAGGAGCATGATGAGACGGCGCTGCATAGCCTCTGAAAGCATTTGTACTTTTGGATCATGCGAGAACTCAGAGTAAAGACGAAACCAAGGATTAGCCAACGTCCCAATTCCTTCCTGATGCAAGTGAAGCCTTGTACTACCGGCCTGCTGCTCCCCAAGGAATGACCATAAAGAGCCCGGTAAAGCAAAAAGTTAGATCACACCAAAAGCAAGACATCCCATACGACAGTCAAGGTCAATTTTTTCCGACCAATCAATCTTCTTTCCGTTGATGTTAATAAGGTCGGTGCCTTTGGCAAGGTAATTCCAAGCCCAAATGGGAATCAGCGCAAGTCCGCTTTCATCCCATTGCTGAAATCCAAGGTGCGCCCTCTCATCTTTAGAGAGAGATAGTATTTCTTGTTTCGTGATCGAAGGGTAATCGCTGTCATTATCCCAAACTTTTCTTGATTGCTTGCGGGAAAAATCATCAGACCAACCCGGATATGCTGAGGCTTGAGCAGACACAGTCGCGTAACGCAAAAGTATCGTCTGTAATCTAGTAAATGTAGGATTCATCAGGCGGTTCTTATCTGGCTGGATACAAGTAGGCTGAATGCCACTCAGTCTCTCGCTCGACACGAGATGAAGCCCACTGGCCCATGGGGGTCGAGTCCCTAGGGCCTCCCTTTTCAGGGCCCGCAGCATGCCTGCGCGGGGTGGATAGAATCGGCGGCTTGGAGGCTTAGCCGACGAACACAGTATACACGCTCATACGAAGAGTGCAAGGGAATTTCACAGGCGGCGCACGATGCGCATTACTCCATCCAGGACAAACATCCGGGGGTATTACATCTCGCCCACATGTGTCCGTTTACTGATGCCACAGAATACTTCGGCCGACCGTCCTCGCAAGCAGGACAATCTATACTGCTCACTCCGCCATGTCCTTTCTGATACCCCTTCGCTTTGGCATCGGCGTGAGCCGCTACCATCGCATTCATTGCAACAACGAGCTTCTCGTTATCAGTTATCATTTGTTTTCCTTCGTTTTAGGTGGTAGGGGTAAAGGTTGCCAGTGGGTAGGCTTATCACGTTCGATTCTAATGTCACCATATTCGCTATACCATGTATCGTCGTAGTAGTAATACAATCTCAAAGCTACGAATTGTCCTCGGCATGCGAGAATGGGAAAGTCCTGATTGTTCACAGGAAGCTTTTCATTAACGTCAATCCACATCGGCATTCTCCTGTTCTGTGTCTTTGAGCGATTGAAGGTAATCTTCAAGCTGTGCTTTGGCTTCGTCAGAGCGAACGGATGCACTTCGTAAGTTAATAGCGGCCTGTGTCACACAGTCGACCAGCACCTTGATTCGGATGTACTCGTTATACTTGAGGGACATTGCCGCTCTCCTGTTCTCCAAAATCTTCGTCTGCCATCAAATGCTCAAGGGGTAGCGGTATAGGGGCTGGGGGAGGGATAAGGTAATTTAGAGGTTTTCCCGCAAACCATGCCGCTCTAGCCGTGTCTCGCACTGCCATTTGCAATCTATACGGGTAACGGGTGTACAACTGAGCTCGATTCCTGTCATACCACATGTTGAACAGAGTTACTTGCTGCGCTTCTTCCATCGTCATCGTTCCATCAACTCCTTCCATGAATCAGGCAGATCGGCGTCCGTGAGCATCGTACCGTCGTCTTCCATTTCGACCGAACGGCGTAGCTGCTCCTTTAGCGGGTTCTTACCCTGAAGTTTAGCCACCATCTCGTCTACCTCGGCAAGGAATTGCAATACGCCTGCCTCAATCTCTGCGATACGGTTCTCGTCGCGTAGGAGCCTCTTGGTGAAGAGTTGGAGGTGTAATGGTAGACGAGGATCAAAGGAGCAGAAGTCCCACCACTTGCGGCCTGTAATGCTCATGTAGGCGGACATCTGCGGCTCATGTTCTGGAGGAACTACCCCAGCAAGCATCCACTTTATGTGAGTCGTCGAGTTTGGGCATTTGAATTCAACCCCCCCGTAGTTACCTACAAGCCCGTCAGGAGACCCCCCCCAGCGGTCAATCTCGTCATGCAGGAGAAAGCCTGTTTCCTCTACTTCTATACCTTCCCCTACTTCATATGCCGCCCTTGCGAATTGCTCGTATTCTGTACCCCACCTCATTGCTTCTGAAACGTAGCCGTCCATGACGGGGGAGTTGGTTAGAATCTCCGTGACGATTTTTACTTTGTATCCCGCTCGCTCAGCGTTGTCTCCCCCCTTCTTTTCACCTTTCTTGAGAAATCCGAGAATAGCCGCCGTGTTGGAACCGCTCGCTTTGCCTTTACGAGCTTCCCACCAGTCTATATCGTGCTGGTGATTGCTAAGGAGTTTCATCCATCTCCTTCAGCTCGCGCTTGCGACGATCCTTAGCCGCCATGAACTGCTTTAGCGCAACCATGTCGTTCGCTTCGGTCGCCTCTCGGTGAGCAATAGCGAAGTTCTTGGTAAGGTCTGCCTGGCAGGAGGAAAACTCTAGGGCGGTGATGTTTTCATACACGTCACGCTCGGACATCTTTAGACCACCGTTACCGTCATCATCATTTTCGCTCACGGCCACGTTGAAGATCATCTTTAGCAGGTAGCGCATACCGTAGGATTCGGCAGCCCCGACCGCATGTGTTTTGGTCATCACGTCGCCACCCTTAGCTCCCTTGCCGTCTGCTGGCATGTCGATCTGGTACGTGCGTGTATGGCCTTCGCGGGACACATAGCAGATGACCCGCACATAGTCAGGTATCGGGCACTCGCCATTATTGAACGAGAGAGAAAATCCGTCTTCGGTGTACAAAGGCCGCAGCGCACGGTCTAGGGCTGCGTAGGTGGCATACTTGGACTTCGTTTGGGGGTTAGTGGCATCCGCACCAATCCGCTTCATCTTGGACTGCGTACGATGCATGGATTTATCGAACTCTACCTTAGCTTCATACTCCCGCATTTCCCGCTGAAGCGCTACGAGGCGTTCGATGACCTCTATGCCAGCACCCTTTTCCACTGCGGACTGCAAAAGTTCCATCGAGTTGATCGGTGCTACTGCTAATTCAGACGCCATGCTGATTCTCCCAAAAGTTGAAAAGAGTAGCTTCTTCGTTCCATGCGTTAGCAGCATGTACCACTGTTAGTTCGCGGCTTGCTCTGCATCCGCATGATCGACATGAAAACCACATACGCTCAAGCTCCGCCATCACTTACCCTCCGCTTTGAACATGGCAGCACGAATCATGGGAAGCACCGTATCGGTAAGCTCTTTGTCTCCCGTGCACACTCCTACGTATGCAGATAATTTTCTCTCGGCACGGATCAAAGCACGTAACATATCAGGAGAGGCCGCTAAAAGTCTCTGGTCTGCGTGAGACTCTACGTGGTCTTTATCGGTTAGATCGCTGTACACAACAAAGGCCACAGCGGCTCCCTTTTGATCGATAACTTGAAGCAGCTTCTCTTTGGCAACGGATTGGCCCGATATTCTCGTACCAGAAGTGCTCCATTCTCGAATTTCGCTCATCACTTTCCCTCTTTCTGCCAGAATTCAATCGAAGCACAGATCGGGCGGTCGCCGGGCTTTTCGCTTGTGAGAGGCCAGCCGCACATTACTGCACCCCCATAGCACTAACCGCCGCAAACCAAACAAACGCCAACAAAGCAGCCGCCGAGAGTGTGTACGTCACCAGTTTCGCGTAGTCCCACTCCTGAAACGTACGCAGTGGATGCTCCAATAAGCGATACACTTTGCGCCCAGTCAGTATCCAGCGCGGTAGATTAGGCGTGTTTAGAGTTTCATCTTCAGAAACGTACCGAATATAGCCTGCACAAATATCTACGGTAAGATTCCGCAACGTGGCAATGCGCTCCGACGACATCCAGGTGTTCACTTGTTGCTCGTAACCGTACCTGCTCATTACAGCAGCGTTGTGGCCGTTGTAATCCAGCGTGTAGGCAATACGGGCTGCTTCACGCAAAAGGCATGTGTCGCAATTGTATGGGTCACGTGTGCGGCATAGGTGATTCATTTGGCCTCCTTCTTAATTGCCCCGTCGAACATGCTGAGAACTTCGGCGTGTGTGTGGTTGTCGTTATACGTGGATACAGAAGTCCTAGCCACTTTTTTAAGTGCTGCTAAAGCGCCGTGGTTATGACGTGAGGACACTTTGTAGATTGCCCCAACCGAACACCAGCAAACAGCGCCGGATGACATGGTCGCTGTAGGATTACCCTCCAATGTTCGGGCGAACGCATTTTGCGTCCAATGCTCTGGCAAAGCAATAAGCTTCCGAGCTTCTACCAACAC